>JAJYZE010000062.1 GCA_021800195.1 Acidobacteriota bacterium | reverse complement strand
TCTCCCGGGTCCGTTCGCTGGCTGAGTCGCTGATTGCCACAGGTTTTCCCAGCAAGAAGCGGCACAACAGCCCCAATGTGCATTTCTACCAGGAGTTCACGCTGCGCTCCCATGGGGTGCGCCGGGCCGGATCGGCGGCGCTAGACCTGGCTTACATCGCCTGTGGACGCCTGGATGGATACTGGGAGTTCCAGCTCAATCCCTGGGATACTTCGGCAGGGTATCTTCTGGTGGAAGAGGCTGGGGGCAAGGTGACGCGTTTTGACGGCAGCAAGTTCGCGTTGGACAGCCGCGAGATTCTGGCTTCCAATGGCCTGCTCCATCCCCCCATGCAAGAGCTCTTTGGCGATATGTTTGCCGGCCGCAACCTGGCGCCGATCCTTACCCCGGCGGAGTTTGCCGCGCGCCGCGCCGCCCATACGCTGTAAGGCCAGTTCAAGGGAAGGCCAGAGCAGGTTGACCTGGCCGGTGGAACGATTACCCGGATTTTGGCGTTGTTCTTCGGAGTTCACTGCAAGGTCCAGTCAAATTGGGTAATATATCGGTGAAGTTGTGATTCAAGGCAGCATCAAGGAGAAATTGAGATGGCGTATGTAATTGCGGAACCCTGTATCGGCACCAAGGATCGTGCCTGCGTGGACGCTTGTCCGGTCGATTGTATTCATCCCAAGGCTGGTGAGCCCGGAGCGGACACCGACGATCAGCTCTTTATTGATCCAGCCGAGTGCATCGACTGCGGCGCCTGTGTCCCGGTCTGCCCGGTTTCCGCAATCTTCGGCAGCGACGATCTTCCCGAGAAGTGGGAGAGCTTCCGGGAGAAGAACGCTGCCCACTACGGCCGCTAGTCCAGGTTCTCTGCGAGTGGAGTCATCTCCTGGCCAGCCGTCCGGAGTTGACGCAAAGGCAGGATAGACCGCTTGGTAACGCTCCTCTGAGCGTCATGACTCTCCTGGACGCCCGCCAAAGGATGGCTCCAGATCAAAGCAAAGCGCGCAGCAGATGCTGTGCGCTTTGCTTTGCGCGGCATCGCGTGGCGTGTAAGGTTGATCCAACCCGATCGGGAGTCTCACGAAGCCTGAATGATGGCTGGAGCATCGCGGGCCGGTTTCACGGTTTGGCCCGGTAGAGGTGGAATGGGTGCTTTGCAGAGGCGAAGCTCCCCGGGTCAGGCTCGATCCTCTACACTCACTCTTGATGTCTTCAGGGCGCCAAATCTCGCATGAAGGGGAGGCGATTGTTCTCCGCACCTGGCCCTTCCGGGAGGCTGACCTGGTGGTTTCGCTCTTTACCCGCAACCAGGGCAAGGTAAAGGGTGTCGCGCGCCACGCTCTCAGCTCACGCAAGCGCTTTGGCGGGGCGCTGGAGCCGGCTACGCAGGTTCGCGCCTATTACATGGAGCGCCCCCATCAGGATCTGGTGCAGCTCAATCAGTTCGAGATTCTATGGTCGCCGCTTCGCTGGCCGATCAGCGCTGCGCGTCTGGCTGCGCTTCAATTGGTCACTGAGGTGTTGGAAGAGGCGCTCCCGGAGCAGGCCCCGGAGGACAACATCTTTCGCCTGGCATTGACCACACTGAAGTCCATCCAGACGGAGCCTTTGCTAGGAGAGGTGCGGCTGCCGGTCACCTACTACTGCCTGTGGATGAACCGTCTGCTGGGCTGGATGCCGGAGCTGAAGAGATGCGCGGTGTGCCGGGCGGATCTGCGCGACCATGCTAGTTATTGGTGCGCGACCCGCGACGGGGTCACTTGCCATGACCATCGGCCTGCCAACGGGCGTGCTCTCGGCTTGGCATCTGCCGCTGGAGCCGAGTTGATTCTGCGCCATCCGTTGACCGATTTATTGCGGGAAGAGGCTCGGACCCTGATCTGCCCGGAGGGACTGCTGATCTTTGCGATCGCGACCTTGGAGCGCCACCTGGAGCGCCGTCTGCGCAGTGCTGCAGCACTGACCATGGCGGCGATTTAGAATCATTCCATGCCCTCGGTTGTTGCGAACCATCCCCTTACGTTTCAGGAGTTGCTCTTTAGCTTGCAGCGCTTCTGGTCCGAGCATGGCTGCGTCTTGCAGCAGCCTTATGATCTGGAGGTCGGCGCCGGCACCATGTCGCCGGACACTTTTCTGCGCGTGTTGGGGCCGGAGCCCATCCATATCGCCTACGCTCAGCCCTCCCGCCGCCCCGCCGATGGCCGCTATGGGGAAAATCCCAACCGGCTGTTCCGGCATACGCAACTGCAGGTGATCCTGAAGCCGCCACCGGAGAACGTCCAGGAGCTCTACCTGCAATCGCTGGAGGCGATCGGCATCGACCTTGCCCAACACGACATCAAGTTCGAAGAGGATAATTGGGAGTGGCCGGTCGGAGGCGCCTGGGGCGTTGGCTGGCAGGTGATGCTGGACGGCCAGGAGATCACCCAGTTCACTTACTTTCAGCAGTGCGGCGGCATGGACCTTGATCCTATCTCCGGCGAGATCACTTATGGGCTGGAACGCATCGCCCAGTTCCTGCAGGATCTGGACAGCATCTACGATATCGTCTGGCTGCGAGACCCGGTGAACGGCCGCGAACTCACCTATGGCCAGGTGCGTTTGCACGAGGAGCAGCAGTTCTCTGCCTACAGCTTTGACTATGCGGACATCCCCAGTCTGTGGCAACACCTGGACCTTTACGAGGCGGAGTGCAAGGCGCTGCTGGAGCGCGCCGGGACCACTCTGGATGAGAAGAGACTGGCCGCCAGCGCGAACCCCCGGTCGGATCGCCTGGCGGTTCTGCGCTTTCCTACCCTGGGCGCCTACGAGCTGGCGCTCAAGTGCTCGCATGCCTTCAATCTTCTGGATGCCCGCGGCGCCATCTCGGTGACAGAGCGGGTCGGGGTGATGGCCCGGATTCGCAACCTGATCGTCGGGGTAGCCCGGATCTACGCCGAACAACAGCGTCTGAACCGAGTATTTGAGACTCCAACCGCCGCGCAGCCCGCGGCCCAGCCCGCTCAATGACACGCCGGGTCATGGAGCCCGGCGCGAGCGATCCAGCGCTGTGGCTCGGGGTGATTCCATAGCGCCCGCCGTGCCATCGGCTGTGGCCCAAGCATGAGACGCGCCCAACTTTTACCTAGACTTCAGGAAACCGATGCCAGACCTTTTATTCGAGATTGGATTAGAAGAAGTTCCCGCCCGCATGATCGCCTCCGCCCAGGCTGAGTTGCTCAGGCGCACCCTGGCTCTTTTGGCTCGCGAGCATTTGCTGGGTGGGAGCGATGCGGAGGCTCCGGCTTCTGACCCCGCGGGGCGGTCTTACTCAACGCCCCGCCGTCTGGCCGTGCTGGTCCAGGATGTTCTGGCGCAGCAGCCGGATTTCACCGAGGAGATCACCGGCCCCGCGGTCAATATCGCCTTCAAGGATGGCAAGCCCACGGCGGCGGCCGAGGCCTTCGCTCGCAAATCTGGAGTTTCGGTTGCGGATCTGAAGACCATCACGACACCCAAGGGCGAGTATCTGACGGCGGCAATCACCCGTAAGGGACGCAGCGCGGCGGAGGTTCTGGCCGTCGAGCTTCCCCGCGAGATCGCCGCTCTTTATTGGGCCAAGAACATGTACTGGCGGCCGGGTAAGCCCGAGCGCTTTGTCCGTCCCGTGCTGTGGCTGGTCTGTCTGCTGGGCGAAGAGATTGTTCCGGTGGAATTTGCCGGTCGCCGCGCCGGCCGGGTCACTTACGGCCACCGCGTCTTGCACGGGGAGGTCCCCGTGGTGATTGGTGCGCCGGCGACTTATGTCTCGCAGATGGAGTCGGCCTTTGTCTTCGTGGATGTCGAGGTGCGGCGGCAGAGGATTCGCAAGGCCCTGGACCGGGCAACGCGAGCGGTTCCGGCCATTGGGGGCGCTCGTTGGCGCGAGGATGAGGCGCTGGTGGACGCGGTGACCCACCTCTGCGAGTGGCCGGACGTACTGACGGGAAACTTCGAGCCCGCCTACCTCTCCCTTCCGGAGGAGGTTCTGGTGACCGTCATGCGCGATCATCAGAAGTACTTTGCCATCGAAGGCGGAGACGGCAAGCTGACTGCGCACTTCCTGGCGGTGACCAATATCGCGCTGACTGAAGAAAATGCTCCGATCATCCGCCAGGGCAACGAGCGGGTGCTGCGGGCGAGGTTCAACGACGCGTGGTTTTTCTGGGAGTTCGACCAGCGCACTCCGCTTGCGGATCGAGTCGCTCTGCTGGCAAATGTAACGTTTCAGAAGGATCTGGGCAGCTATGCCAAGAAGTCCGAGCGCGTGCGGGCACTGGCAGCGGCGCTGATCGAGGTGGCTAAAATCGGCGCTCCGGCGCTGGATGCCGAGGCCGTCGATGAGGCAGCGCTGTTGGCCAAGACCGATCTGACCACCGAGCTGGTGAAGGAGTTCACCGAGCTGCAGGGCATCATCGGCGGCCTTTATGCAGCTTCGCAGGGGCTGAGCTCCACCGTAGCCCATGCGATCTACGACCAGTACCTGCCAGCCTCGGCGGGTGACGCCATTCCTCGCTCCGCGGAGGGTTGCATTCTTGGCCTGGCGGATCGCATGGACACCATCTCCAACATGTTCGCGCTCGGCATGGAGCCGAGCGGTTCCAAGGATCCCTTTGCTTTGCGCCGGGCGGGCAACGCCGTGGTGAGGATCCTGGCGGAGGCCAACCTTTGGCTGAGCCTCAAGGATCTTCTGACGGCTTCGGCTCCCGGGGAAGAACTGCGGGCTCGCCTGCTGGCATTCTTCACGGAGCGCATCGAGTTCTACCTGCGCGAGGTGCGAGGTCAGGCCTACGATGTGGTGCAAGCGGCGATGGCGGCGGGAGTGGGCGATCTTCGCGATCTTTGCGCCCGTTCCCAGGCGGTGAGCGAGGCTCGTGGCAGCGAGGACTTTCTGGCCGTGAGCGCCGCCTTCAAGCGCATGAAGAATATTCTTGCCCAGGCAGAGTTCGCCCCTTCGCGGACCGGGGAGCACAACTATGATCGCGGCACGCCCGAGGGCGACCTGCAGATCAAGTATGGAGAGGTGCTGAGCATCGTTGGCCGATGCCGCCAATTCCAGGACTATCGCAAGGCGCTGGAGGCGATCGCCACGATTCGGCCCCAGGTCGATGCGTTCTTCGAGAAGGTGATGGTGATGGACCCCAACCCCGAGATCCGTGAGCAACGCCTGTCACTGCTTGCGAAGATCGTCGGAGGTCTGGGCGCGATCGCCGACTTTTCCAAGATTGTCACGGCAGGCTGACAGGGCTTCCAGCCCGTCAGGCCTCCGTTTTGGCAGTCTTCGATTTGCGCCCCATGGGCACAGGCCTTGCATCCATGTGTCCGCCGGTTCACTGCAAATCCTGGTAGCTGGCGCAACGCGATGGAGCGAAGGGATGGTCGTCAGTTCAGCCGCTGCAGCCGAGCGACCAGCTTTTCGGCCAGCGGTTCGCCGCTCTCGGTCCACAGCAGACGGCTGGAGATGCCGCAGTGCTTCTCCACGCTCAGGGTAAACGCGAGCAGCTTCTCCACGTTCTGCCGGATACGCTCCGCCGCGTCCTGGCCTAGGGATTGGTCTTCCAGGGTCCAGGGGGTGTCCAGCCCAAAGTCCACCCGGATATGGCCGTTCTGGTCATAGCTGGCGGCGTCGAACTCGGGTCCGAAGCCGGTGATCTTCACCCGCACTGGCTCCAGCCGCCAAGTAGCGTTCAGGCCGCCGGACGGCATCCACAGCAACCAGCACATCTCAAACTCAAAGGCCATGTCCTCATGGAGCTGCGCTGTGGCTTCGGTAACGGCGTTTTCAATGATGGAACCGTCGGTATCAGCGGACGGCTGTGCGCGCTCATCATTGACGTAGATGCGTTGGAAGGTAGGCGACTCAGTCCAATCGATCGGATAGGCGCTGGCAGCCAGGATGCGCCCCAATGGAGCTGGTGCGGAGTTCTCGCCGGAAGCGGGCTGGTCTTGCTTGAGGGCGGCCTGATCCGCCTTGGCGATCCGGGCGAACTGTCGCAGGAGTCCGATGAGCGCTGCGGGCAGGGCCTCAAGACGAAAGTTCGGATACCAGAGACTGAGGTAGAGCTGATCGGCCATAGCTTGATTCTAGCGGCCCGAAGCGGCCTGGGATCCAGTTCGTATGGGACGATGGCCTGAGTTGGAGAGGAGTGAAACACGAAGGAAGGCGGCAACGAAGGCGCGCGTTGGTCAATGAGAAGATAGGACAGGAAAGCCATGCGGTTGTCGATCCAAAGATTTCGGTGGGTGCTCCTGGCGGGAGCTGTGGTCCTGGTCATCGTGCTGGCCGCGTTCATCGGCTACGGACGCTATCGCGCTTTGCAGGCCTATCGTCAGGTAATCGCCCGCTCCGGGGTTTCCATCACTCATGACTCCAACGGCGTCACCTACTCCCAGTCGGTGAGGGGCAGGCAGGTATTTACCTTGCGGGCCAGGACGGAGAGCGATCTGGGTGCCGGCAAGTACGCTCTGCATGATGCTGAGCTGGTGCTGGACGATCACTCCGGCAAGCCAGCCGAACGCATCTCCGGATCCGAGATCGAATACGACCAGAATGAAGGTGTGGCCCGCGCCGCGGGTGAGGTCTATATCGACATCGAACCTCCCAAGGTGTTGACCAACAATGGGTCAAAGGCTGGGGGACCATCCAGCCCGGGGGGCAGCGCCAGTCAGCCAGCCGCGTTCAGCGACGCCACCCATGTGATCCATGTTCGTACCAGCGGCCTGGTCTATGTGCGCAATCTAGGCACCGCCTCCACCGCGCAGAAGGCCCAGTTTTCCTTTGGCCAGATGCGCTGCACCTCGCAGGGGGCGATCTTCAACGCCAACCGGAGCACCCTGGATCTGCTCTCCAACGTCCGCCTGGACGGCCTCGCGCACGGTCATCCGCTTCATGTGACAGCCCTTCGGGCCAACCTGGACCGGAACACGAACATTGCCCATCTGAGCCAGCCGGTCGTTACCTCTGAAGGACGCGCTGCCCGGGCTGACAGAGCCACTCTGTTTTTGCGCAAAGATGGTTCCCTCCAGCAGGTTCAGGGATTCGACCATGTGATTTTGACCAAGGGTACAGAGACGATTACGGCGAGTGGGCTGAGTGCCTGGCTCAGCCCGCAGTCGGTCGTACGGTCAGCTAGGCTCTCCGGCAAGGTCTTTTTTGTGGATACGAATCCTCAACTGCCGCGCCAGGGATCTGCCCAGGTTGTGGATGCCGTCTTTGACGCCAAGGGCTTACCCACCCGGGTGGTTGGCTCCGGCGCGGTAAAGCTCTCCGAGATCGACCGCAGTGTCAGCCCGCGCGGCCTGGGGCGCTCGGTCGCCGGCGAAAGGATGGTGGTTCTCTTTGCCCCTGCTGAAAAAGAGGCGAGTCACGGCTCCTCCGCTGGCCACAAATCCGCGCAGGTTCGGGAGATTGACGCCAGCGGCGCTGCTTCAGCCAGCGGGGAGTCATTCGCGGCCAGGCCGACCCATGGATCGAGTTCGATGGGTGCGTCTCCGCAGATCGGTGTGTCTCCGCAGATCAAGGACAGCCACATCTGGGCCGATAGCCTCCGCTTGCTCTTCGTTACCCAGAATGGTCAGGCGGAGCCCAAATCGCTGCTTGGGACTGGGCATACGGTGCTGCGGCAAGATGCTCCGTTGGGAGCTCAGCAGATCAGCACGGGCGACACCTTGATGGTGGAGTTCGCTTCCGTTCCGCGGCCAGCCGGCAAAGTGGGAGCCGAGGTTGCAGCCGGTTCAGGAGCGAATTCAGGAGCCAAACCGCGACCGGCTGAGACTGTCACCGTTGCCTTGGCTACGCAGAGCGGTCACGTGACCGTCCGCAACCGCGCTGCGGAGACCAAGCCCAAGCCGAAGGCGGGCGCGCAGGCTAGCCAGGGCATGCAGCCGGGGGCGATCTCTACGGGATCGGCCCAGCGCGCCAGCTACTTGGGCGCCAAGAACACCCTCACGTTAAGTGGGGACGCTCACCTGTACGACGCCAACGGCTCGATTACAGCGCCCACGATCTCCCTGGACCAGCAGACGGGCAATGCTGATGCCAGCGGAGGGGTTCAGGGAGCCTTCCAGAATGCTTCCTCTGCGGGGGCTGCGCAGGCCGGAGACACAGCGGCTTCCGGTGCGGCGTTACAGCCTGTGACTCATGTGCTCGCTTCTACGGCTCATTTTGATCATGTCGCGCAGTTGGCCACCTTCTATGGCAGCGACCAGGCGCCGGCGCGCATGTGGCAGCAGGCCTCACAGGTGCAAGCCGCGCGGCTGATCTTTGATGGCCGGCATCGAACCTTCAGTGCGCGGCCAGACCATGCCGGGGTGCTGATTCATGCGGTCTTTGCCTCGAACTCTACCACGCAAGGCCCTGCTCAGAGCCGGTCGGAGGCCGCCCACCCCAAGGCTTCCGCCTCCCCGACGCCTGGCGGCCCCCTCTCCCGGTCTGGAGATGCAGATCAGCGCGTTCCCGGCATCATGCGCGTCGCCAGCCCCAGAATGGACTACAACGATCTACAGCGGGAGGCCGTCTTCTCGGATGGGGTGACGATCCGGAATGAGAGCGGTGAAGTTCGCGGAAGGCGCGCTGTGGTTTATCTTGTGCCGGCTACCAACCCCCATCACGCGGCACCGCCAGCATCTTCCTCATCTTCTGCGCGAAGGAGCATGGCCTCCGGTGCAGGATCAACGTCGTCTCTGGCTGTCCAGCCGAATCCATTCGGCAACTCAGTCGACCATGTTGTCGTCAGCGGCGCCGTGCAGGTGGAACAGCCGGGGCGTCATGGCACGGGAGAGCAACTGCTCTACACCGCCGCCCAAGGCACCTACCTGCTTACCGGGACTGCAGAGGTCCCACCCCGCATTGTGGATGCGCAGCAGGGAAACATCACCGGGACCAGTCTGCTCTTCGGGGATGCAGGTAGTACGATTGTGGTAGCTGGGAAAGCCAGTGGCGGCAAAGGAAAGGGAACACGCGTGCGCACGGAGACGAATGTGAGTTCGGGGAGAGAGGAGATGCAGTAAGCGCATGAAAACCCTCGAGACCGAGGAACTGACCAAAGCCTATGGTGGGCGCCAGGTGGTGCGTGGAGTCAGTCTCCAGATTCATCAAGGGGAGGTGGTGGGGTTGTTGGGTCCCAATGGCGCGGGGAAGACAACCTCCTTTTACATGATCGTCGGCCTGGTGCGACCGGACTCGGGCATCATTCTGTCCGATGGAGTGGATATTACCCGGACGCCCATGTATCTTCGGGCGCGCGAGTATCGCATCAGCTACCTGCCGCAGGAGCCATCGGTCTTTCGTAACCTCTCGGTGGAGCAGAACATCCTTGCCGTGTTGGAGACCCAGCCGCTGACCTGGGAGGCGCGGCGGCAGCGCGCCGAGAGCCTGATGACGCAGTTGAACCTGGGGCACGTACGCAAAACCCAAGGTTATGCGCTCTCAGGCGGCGAGCGTCGCCGCGTGGAGATTGCACGCTGTCTGGCCATCAATCCGGCTTTCATTCTGCTCGATGAACCCTTCTCTGGTATTGATCCGATTGCGGTGCTGGAGTTGCAGCAGATCATCTTCGACCTGAAGGCCTCGGGAATCGGAGTTCTCATCACGGATCATAACGTCCGGGAGACGCTTTCTGTGACTGACCGCGCGTACATCATCAACGAAGGCCGCATCTTCCGTGCCGGAACTCCGGGCGAGTTGGGCCGCGACCTGGACGTCAAGCGGGTCTATCTCGGAGAGGGATTTTCCTTGGTTTAGCCTCCGGCGGGATCGGCTGGAAAGATTGCAGATTCAATGGTTTCAAGGCGCAACAGAACGAAAGCGCCAAGGATTCCAGGCTCCATTGTGCTGGAAGGCAAGAAGCGGGCGATCCACGCCAGCACACCTACTTGTGCCACCTGGGGTTATCTCTCTTGATTCCTTTACTTTCGACGAAGTTCCAGGTTGGGCGATAAACTGGTCCTAAACTTGCTTCCGGCGATCTTTGGTGCGGTCTCCGGCCGGGTTTCTGAGTGGATAGAGCCATTTTCGCGAGGTAGTCCGCCGTGTTGCAGCCGCATCTCCATGTCAAGCTCTCGCAGCGCCAGATTCTGACCCCTGGATTAGTCCAGATGGTGAGCGTTCTTGCGTTGAACAAGTTGGAGCTGAAGGACATGATCAACGGTGAATTGGTCGCGAATCCAGTTTTGGAGGAGATCGACGAGGCCACGGAGACGCTGGATGAGCGCGCTGCCAGGGAGAGATTGCTGGAGCAGAGCGTGGCAGAGACCTCGGGGGCTCAGGAGGCGGAAAAGAAGGATCCCTTTGACGAGATTGACTTTGGGAGTTATTTCCAGGACTATCTCGATCCCGGGTATCGAACTTCATCCAGCTTTGAAGATCTGGACAAGCCCTCCTTTGAGCAATTTCTCTCCCGGCCCAGCACGCTGGCCGATCACCTGATGTGGCAGATCGGTTCCATGATCCTGAGCCAGGAGTTGCGCCTGGCCGTCGAGTTGATCATCGGGAACCTAGATGAGAACGGCTATCTGACGGCTAGTGATGAGGAGCTGGCCCGGTCTTTGGTGGAGATTCGGGGGGGTATTTCGGTCGAGTCAGGTGGTTTGGCGACAGCGGACGGCTTGAAGAGGCCTGAGCAGCCGGAGAAGGCGGAAAGATCCGACCCTCCGAGCCAAGGCGACGGTCGGTCGGAAGTTCTGGCTCTGGTGGAAAAGGCTCGCGCGGTGGTTGCCCGACTGGATCCGGTCGGTGTGGGAGCGCGCGACCTGCGCGAATGTCTTCTCGCTCAGACGCAAAGCCTTCGCCGTGACGTGGAGTTGGCGCTGTTGCGGCGGCGCAGAGTGGCCCAAGATTCAGGGAGGGGCAGGGAAGCCGCTGGACAGGATCTGGAGCAGCGATTGGCGCTGATTGAGACGGCCAGCCTGATCATCAGCGACTCTCTCGCCCTCTTGCAGAAGAAAGATAACCGCGAGCTGGTCCGGCTCTGCCGCCGTCCGGTGGAGTGGGTTGAAGAGGCGGTGAATCTGATCCGTACCCTGGACCCGCGGCCTGGGCAGCGGTACATCCAGTCAGAGGCGAGGCTCATCGAACCGGATGTAGCCTTTGTGAAGCGGGATGATCAGTACGTGGTGGTGATGAACGATGAGGATATGCCGGCTCTGCGCCTGAACCGAAGCTACCGCCGGATGCTGCGTGAAAAAAACGCCGACCGAGAGGTTCGGGATTACGTCAAGGATCGCTACAAATCCGCGATTCAGTTGTTGCGCAACATCGAGCAGCGTAAAAACACGATTCTGCGCACATGCGAGGTGATCGTTCGCCGTCAGCGCGAGTTTCTGGATCATGGGGTGGAGCATTTGCGTCCGATGATGATCAAAGAGGTGGCCGAGGAGATCGATGTTCATCCTTCCACCGTCAGCCGGGCCGTGGCCAATAAATATGTACATACCGCACAGGGCGTTTTTGAGCTAAGATTCTTCTTTTCCGAGGGTGTAAGCGGACCCGAGGGGGGAGATCTTCCCCTGCTTCTCCTCAAGAGGCGGGTGAAGAAGTTGATCGAAGAGGAGGACCCGCGCAAGCCGTGGACAGACGAGTATCTGGCAGCGGAGCTGCAGCGGCAGGGGATACACGTCACGCGGAGAACAGTCGCCAAATATCGTGAAGATATGCAGATTCCCAGCACACACCAGAGACGCCGGCGCTAGGAGTTGATTGAAACTGCCGGGCTGTCTGTGAAGCGGAGCAGATTCTGGATCGGTAAAGAAAGTTAAGCCGGGAAAACGCGGGCCCAAAAAGTGAGCCCAAAGATGAGCTCAGGGTGGGCTCAGGGTGGGCTCAGGGTGGGCTCAGGATCGGTTGCCTCCTGGCAAAACTCTTCCTTTCACCAACTCCCCAGGCAACTCGTCGAGCAAGCCTCCCTCGCCGCCAGACGGAATCGATTGCGGGCTT
>JAJYZE010000061.1 GCA_021800195.1 Acidobacteriota bacterium | reverse complement strand
TGAAGAATGGCTCTCTCGGTGCCGATGTCGGAGCGGTGAAAGAACGGGCCAGGAATCATTCTCACCGTCTCTTCACACCGAGTCTCTGCCTCGTTCAGGCTTTCCCCAACACCCACCACAGCAACCGTCCGGGAACCGGTGGCGACCAGGGTGTGATCCTTGACATCCACAGCGCTCAGGAACAGACTCACCCCTTTGGGCAGATCTGTGGGCAGTAGAACTGGGTCGCCCTTGCGGGGCTGATCCGGATATCCCTCTGGCACCAGATACTTGCATACGCTGGCATAACCAGAGAATCGTGTCGGAACATCCTTTAGAGATCCGCTTACCATCGCCCGGCAGATTTTCAGAAAATCAGACTCAAGCAGAGTCAGCAAGTTCAGCGACTCCGGGTCTCCAAACCGAGCGTTGTACTCGATCAGTTTTACGCCATCGTGGGTAGCTATAAAGCCACCATAAAGAATGCCTTGATAGGGTGCTCCACAATCCGCGCCAAGCGCTGCCGCAACACGCTCATTGATTCTTTGAGCCTTCAAAACGTCCTCATCCGTCAGGAAGGGCAGTTTCTGGTTCACACCCGTATAGGTACCCATGCCGCCAGTGTTGGGCCCCGTATCTCCCTCATAGGCCCGCTTGTGATCTTGAACGGCGGGCATATGCCGCAACGTCGTTCCGTCGCAGAAGCTCATGAGAGAGAACTCTTCGCCCCCGAGCTTTTCTTCCACCACAAAGGCGTGACCTTGACCTACCAGCTCGCGGCAAAATGCAATGCTGTCCTCCATGGACAGAAGATGATCCCCGCAGACCTTGACGCCCTTGCCTCCAGCCAGACCATCGTCTTTGATCACGTGCCGCCCAGAAAGCTCCGTGAGCAACTTCTCCACACCATCCATGGAGGTGAATCGCTGAAAGAATGGGTTCCCTGGAATCCCATGGCTGGCCAACAGATCTCTGGCAAAACCTTTGCTGGATTCAATACGGGCCAGACTCTGCCTCGGTCCAACGGCAGGAATTCCAGCCTCCCACAGCGCGTCCGCAACGCCCGCAGCTAACGGCGCCTCTGGCCCGATCACGGCCAGCGTTGCGCCGTGCTTGCGCCCAAACGAGACAACCGCCTCCGGCTGCGTGATGCTCCCAAGTCCGTACTCCGAACACAGAGCCACGATGCCTGGATTGCTCGCTCCGCTGAAGCAGAGCAGCCGGGGCCGCTCTGTCGAATGCGCTAAGGTCCGTGCAATCGCATGCTCGCGGGCTCCCGAACCTACCACCAGAATCGTTTCGCTCATTGCCTCAAACTCGCCATGACTGTCTCTTCCAACGGCCGCCCATCAGGCTCAAACACCGTCTCTGTGATTTTTTCAAAGAGCTGAATGTATCGCGACGCCAACTCGCCGATCAGATCATCAGGCGGCGCCGGAAGCACGTCATCCTTGTAAGGATCGCATCGTTCCCGGAACCAGAGGCGAAAGAACTCCTTGTCGATCATATGTGGTTCCTGCCCAGCCGCCAGCCTCTCTGCGTAACTCTCTGCCAGCCAATAACGGCTGGAGTCGGGGGTATGGATCTCATCGATCACAAGCACCTCTCCATTCGGAGCCACTCCAAACTCATACTTGGTATCCACCAGAATCAGTCCGCGTTGCGCGGCAAGTCTCTGACCAAAGGCAAACAGCTCCAGAGCCTTTTGCGAAGTAATCCCCCACTGCTGGGCGGTCATCCAGCCCTCCGCTACGATCTCCTCACCGCTGATCGGTCGGTCGTGAGCTTTCTCTTTGGTCGTTGGCGTGACGATACTCTGCGGCAACGGCTGATTCTTGTTCATGCCCTCAGGAAGAGTATGACCGCAGTAGTTTCGTGCTCCCTTTTGATATTGCGTCCAGATGGAAGTATCGGTGGATCCCGTCATATAGCCGCGCACGACGAACTCGATGGGGAGAACGTCGCACTTGCGGGCAACCAGTGCGTTGGCATGCGGACTGAAGAGAACGTGGTTGGGAATGATATGGCGTGTCTGATCAAACCAGTAAAGGGATGTCCGGTTCAGCACCTGCCCTTTGAAGGGAATCACGCCCAGCATACGGTCAAAGCCGCTCTGGCGATCTGTGGTCACCAGCAACAGACGACCGTCGCCCAGGTCATAAGTATCCCGCACCTTACCCGGATGCTTCCCTGCCAGCGGCAGGTCGGTCGCCGCAACGCAATTCGAAATGGCTTCCACAAGCAACCTTCTCTCCATCTCAGCCGGCCTCAGCAAAACGAACTCCAGACGCATGATTCTCAACCCATCCCAGCTCCCAGAGACGAAAGGCTGGGAACGGCTGGAGAGCATCTGCCAAATCGGCTCGCATTCCCGCAGGGCCAATCAGAACCAAACCCACTCCCATGTTGAAGGTGCGATACATCTCCGGATCGTTGATGTTGCCCAGGCGCTGCATCCACTCGAAGATCGGCTGCGGATGCCAGGTGGTGCGATCGATGACCACGCCCAGGCCCTCCGGCACAATGCGCGGCACATTCTCCAGCAGCCCGCCACCGGTAATGTGCGCCATACCCTTCACCGGAATTCCCGCATCCAGAATTCGCCGCACCGGAGCGACATAGTTGGCGTGCGGGGCAAGCAACACATCGGCAATCGACTTGCCGCCCAGCTCCTCCGGCTTCTCCTGAATGCCGTAGCCACCAGCTTCAAAGATAAGCTTGCGGGCCAGGGAGAAGCCGTTGGTGTGCAAACCACTGGAGTTGATGGCGTACAAAACATCACCGGCCACGATGTCAGCTCCGGTCAGAAGCCTCCGGCGATCGACCACTCCGGTGACGAATCCAACCACATCCAGATCTCCATCGGCGTAAACCGCGGGCATCTCCGCCGTCTCACCACCCACCAGAGAAATTCCTGCTTCCTCACAGGCCGCGCTCATGCCGCGCACCAGGGCTTCGACTATCTTAGGTTCCACCTTATGGAACCCCAGATAGTCGAGAAAAGTGAGCGGAGTCGCTCCCATCACTACAATATCGCCCGCGACTGCCGCGACCAAATCGCGGCCCAGATCCTCATAACGGCCGGCCATCACCGTTACCTTGCTTTTGGTGCCCACGCCATCGGTGCTTTGCACCATTACCGGCTCTTCCATTCCCTTCAGGGCGTGTCCCATAGAGAACAGGCTGCCGAAAGAACCTAACCCGGTTAGCACCGCTGGTGAGTGCGTCTTCGCCACGTGTGACTTGATCCGTCGCACCGCTTCATTGCCAGCTTCTATATCAACACCCGCGGATTTGTAATCCATCTTCACAGTCACTCCAGCCACCTCGTCCCCGTGTCCTTGTCTTAGACGCCGGCGCGCTTTCAGCGCTCCAGCTACTCAATCCATCTGCGAGCGTTGTCAAACATTCTCTGCCACGGACTATCGCTCAGTTCTCTCGTCCAGGTGTGTTGTACTCCTAAAAAGACGCGCTCCGGGTGCGGCATCAGAATCAGCGCGCGCCCATCGGCGCTGGTCAACCCTGCAATCCCATGCACGGACCCACTGGGATTTAGAGGATATTGCTCCGTTACGTTGCCATAGCTATCAATGTAGCGCAATCCAACCACGGCATCCGTACCGATGGACTTCACGTGGCCCTCGCCGTGCGCTACGACAATCGGAATTTGCGCGCCACTCATTCCGGCAAAAAAAATCGATGGGGACGCCTCAATCTGCACCATGCAGAGGCGCGCCTCAAAGCGTGCGGAAAGGTTGCGCTCAAACTCTGGCCACCCTTGCGCCCCCGGGATCATCTCTCGAAGCTGCGCCATCATCTGGCACCCATTGCAGACGCCCAGCGAGAAGGTCTCCGGGCGCTCGAAGAACTCCGTAAAAGCATCCTTCAGCCGCTCATTGAAGAGGATGGTCTTCGCCCATCCACTTCCGGCTCCCAGAACATCACCGTAGGAAAACCCTCCGCAGGCGGCCAGTCCCTGAAACTGCTCCAGTAGAACGCGGCCAGTCAGCAGATCGCTCATGGTCACGTCCTGAGCGATAAACCCGGCACGGTCAAAAGCTGCGGCCATCTCCACCTGTCCGTTCACCCCCTGCTCGCGGAGGATGGCCACACGGGGACGCGCCCCATGCACGAAAGGAGCGTTCACACGCTCGGCAAGGTCAAAGGGCACTCGCACCGCGAGTCCGGGACGGTCCGCATCCTGCAAAAGCGAAAACTCCTGCCGCGCGTTCTCTGGGTTATCGCGCAGCGATTGGATGTGAAAGCTGGTTTCCGACCATCTCTGTTGAAGAATGCTGCGTTGGTTACGATAGACAAGCTCATTGTCGCCTTTTTGCGGATCAACGATGCGTCGTACGGCGATCTCATTGCCTGGTACAGCGGTCCCTACCCGCTGCGCCATCAACCCGGCAGCCCAAAGCCGCTGTAAAACTGCCTCACTCTCCTGGCCCCTCACCTGAATCACCGCACCCAGCTCTTCACTGAAGAGAGTCTCCAACGTTGCGATCGGCAGCGCAATCTCCAGCCCCATCTTGCCCGCAAAGGCCATCTCCAGGAGAGTAACAAAGAGGCCTCCATCGCTGCGATCGTGATAGGCCAGAATCTTTCCTTCGGCGTGAAGTTGACGCACCACGGCAAAATACGCCTTGAGCAACGCCGGTGCTGGAGCATCCGGTGATTCGTCCCCTACTTGGCCATAAACCTGCGCCAGGCAGGATCCACCCAGTCGATTCTTACCCTCCCCCAGATCGATCAGCAGAAGTTGGTTGTCTCCGGGATGAAGTTGGGGCGTCAAGGTCTGCCGCACATCACTCACCGGGGCGAAACCGGAGACGATTAACGAAAGGGGTGCAATGACTTGACGATCTTCGCCGGCCTGTCGCCATTTCGTCTTCATGGACATGGAGTCCTTGCCTACTGGGATGGTCAATCCCAGCGCGGGGCAGAACTCCATCCCCACGGCCTGAACCGCATCAAAGAGATTTTGGTCTTCCTGCCCCTCCCCGGCGGCGGCCATCCAATTGGCAGAGAGCTTAATATCGCTGAGCTTGCCGATTGCGGCACCCGCCAGATTGGTAATCACCTCCGCTACCGCCATGCGCGCAGAAGCTGCGGCATCGATCACCGCCAATGGCGTCCGCTCACCCATCGCCATCGCCTCGCCCCAAAAGGAGTCAAAGGCTCCGAGGGTCACGGCGCAGTCCGCCACCGGCACTTGCCAGGGGCCCACCATCTGGTCCTGGACAACACAGCCTGTGATGCTGCGATCTCCAATCGTGATCAGAAACGACTTCGAGGCGATCGCAGGCAGGCGAAGCAACCGGTCGATCGCGTCAGCGATGCTGACTCCAGCAAGATCGAGCGGCTTATACCGGTTTCGCACTCGCTTGAAGGCGCGCTCCATCCTGGGCGGCTTGCCAAAAAGAACCTGAAGCGGCAGATCGATGGCTCGGCTGCTCTCCATTCCTTGCACGTGGTCGTTCAAGGTTAGATGGCTCTCTTTTTCGGCATGTCCCACCACCGCGAAAGGGCATCTTTCGCGCTCGCAAATTGCTGCAAAGGTCTTGAGATCCTGTGGCGAAACTGAGAGGACATAACGTTCCTGCGCCTCATTGCACCATACCTCGAGCGGGCTCATGCCTTCCTCTCCGCACGGAATCGCCGCCAGATCGAAACTGCCTCCGCAGCCTCCATCCTTGACCAGTTCCGGAAAGGCGTTGGACAGCCCGCCTGCGCCAACATCATGGATAAAGGCGATCGGGTTTTCCTCCCCGAGCTGCCAGCAGCGATCGATGACCTCCTGGGCTCGGCGCTCCATCTCCGCGTTGCCTCGCTGTACAGAAGCGAAGTCAAGCTCTGTGTCTCCATTGCCAGCACTGCTGGATGCTGCGCCGCCCCCAAGTCCAATCAACATCGCCGGGCCGCCCAGCACGACCAACGCATCGCCCGGCCTGATCGGCTTCTTCTCCACATGACCGGCGCGTATATTTCCCAATCCACCCGCCAGCATGATCGGCTTGTGATATCCAAAGATCATTGGCTGTCGGGAGCCATCGGCCGCAGCCACGCTAGCCTGTTCGTAGGTACGGAAGTAGCCACAAAGCGCCGGCCGGCCAAACTCGTTGTTGTAGGCTGAAGCCCCGAGCGGCCCGTCGATCATGATCTCCAGCGCTGAGGCGATCGACCCTGGCCGGCCAATCTCCTGCTCCCAGGGCTGCGGCGCTTGCGGCAGATGAAGGTTCGAAACGCTGAATCCGCAGAGTCCGGCTTTGGGTTTCGCTCCTCGACCCGTGGCTCCTTCATCCCGTATCTCTCCGCCAGAACCTGTGGCGGCGCCGGGCCACGGAGAGATGGCCGTGGGATGATTATGCGTCTCCACCTTGGCCAGCATATGGATCTCTTCCTCGTGGTACCGGTAAACTCCATCCTCCGGCTCCGGGAAGAACCTTCCCCCGCGGCCCCCTCGAATCACCGCAGCGTTATCCCGGTAGGCAGAGAGAACATCCTCGCCGCCTGTGTCATAGGTATTCCGAATCATCTGGAATAGAGATCTGGCTTGCTTGACGCCGTCGATCGTCCAGTTGGCATTGAAGATCTTGTGCCGGCAATGTTCACTGTTGGCCTGCGCGAACATGTACAACTCAACATCGGTGGGATTGCGGCCCAGGCGCAGAAACTCGTTCGCCAGATAGTCAATTTCATCGCCGGCCAAACCGAGCCCCAGGGCGCGGTCGGCAGCCAGGATCGCCTCTTTGCCCCGGCCAAGAACATCTATCTGCTCGATGCCCTTCCGTTCTCGAGGGGAAAACAGAGCCTGTAACTCCTCCACATCCTGATAGAAGACGCTCTCGGTCATCCGATCATGCAGAGAGTCCGCAATCGTGGAGATCTTGTCGATGGCAGCGCCGCTGGCGGTCACCATTCGCACCACACGCGCGCGCTCAACTCTGGAGATTGCTTCAAAACCCGTATTGCGCAGGATGTCGCTCGCCTTGCTGGACCATGGCGACTGCGTTCCCACGCGGGGTCCAATCCATATCCTGCTTCCGCCCTTCACCTCTGGAACGCCCTCCCGGCCTGCGCCCAGCACCTGCCCGAGCCGCGCGGAGTCGATCTGCGCCTCAGCCTCAGCGGACAGGAGGAGAAGATACAGATAGCGAGCTTCCACATGTATCATGCCGGAAGCCTCCGCAGGATGGTTGCTTTGGATACGCTGAACCAGCCTTGCCGCCTCAAATGAGGTCAGCGCCGGCGGTCCGGGTAGCACCCGCATCCTCATCTCTTTTGCACTAGAGATGGGCATAAAGGTTTCTTGTGATGTGGTTGGCGACATCGGAGGTATATTTGGCGGCGTCGTTGCGCTTCTGTTCCAGGGTATTGAGATACTCTTCGGTGATATCTCCGGTGACGTAAACTCCATCAAAGACGGACGTATCAAAGTGGGTGAGATCGGGGCAGGCTTGGTGGATAGCCTCTTTGAGATCCTCCAGATCCTGGAAGATCAGTTCGTCGGCGCCGATGTCCTTCGCCAGTTGAACCACGTCACGTCCACTGGCGATCAATTCCGAGCGAGCCGGCATGTCAATGCCGTATACGTTGGGGAACCGAACCGGCGGCGCCGCTGAAGAAACATATACCTTCTCCGCGCCCTGCTCCCGGACCATTGCGATGATCTCGCGAATGGTGGTCCCTCGAACAATGGAGTCATCCACCAGCAGCACCTTTTTTCCTTGAAATGCTTGTGGAATCGGGTTCAGCTTGCGGCGAATCGACTGCCTGCGCTGGGCCTGTCCCGGCATGATAAAGGTTCGCCCCACATAGCGATTCCTGATTAACGCATCCCGGTAAGGCAGGTTCAATCTTGTAGCAATCTCCTGGGCTGCAATGCGGCTTGTGGACGGAATGGGAATCACCACATCGATAGGAACGTGAGACCACTCACGCTGAATCTTCTCTGCGAGCTTGGCGCCCATGTTGATACGGCACTGATAGACCGACGCTCCATCCACCACCGAATCGGGACGAGCCAGATACACGAACTCAAACAGACATGGCGCCTTTTCATGCGCCTGCAAACTAACATGACGATAAACCGTACCCTCCAGGTCGATAAAGATCACCTCTCCCGGAGCAAGATCGTGATCCAGACGGAATCCGCTGACTTGCAGCGCCACGCTCTCCGACGCGACCATATACTCGAGCTCCCGCGCGTCATCCGGCCCTCCCTTCTCCCCGCGAACTCCAAACACCAGCGGCCGGATGCCGTGCAGATCGCGGAAGGCGATCAATCCCACGCCGGCAACCATGGCGACCACCGCATAGCCGCCCTTGCAACGGCGATGCACCTCCTCCACAGCCGCAAAGATATCGAATTCATTGGGATGAACCGCGCCACGGCGCGCCAGCGCGTGAGCAAAGACGTTCAGCATCACCTCGGAGTCTGAACTAGTGTTCAGATGGCGCATGTCCGTCCGAAAAAGGCTATCCACAATCTCCGAGACATTGGTCAGATTTCCGTTATGGGCAAAGATAATGCCGTAGGGAGAGTTGACATAAAACGGCTGCGCCTCCGCGACAGACGCGCAGCCGGCTGTGGGATAACGCACATGCCCCACCCCCATATCGCCCAACAATCGCGCCATGGTCTCAGCGTCAAAGACGTCGGTCAGCAGACCATTGCCCTTTTCCAAATAAAACCTGTCCTCAAAACAAGTGGCAATCCCGGCAGCATCCTGGCCACGATGCTGGAGCATCGAAAGGCTCTCGTAGATCACCGCGCTTACCGGACTATGGCCAAAGACCCCAACAATACCGCACATGATTCCTCACTCGTCTGCAACGCAACCGTTGGATCTTACCCCTTGGGACGTCTGAAGACGTTCCCTTCCTTGCCGGCCAATTGACAGCGCACATAAAACTGCATCGAGGCCACTCTTATCTCGGGAGCATTCGGCATGACGGCAGAAAAGGAGAGAAAAAGATTCAAATAGTGGTTATAACATCATGAAACTAAATTACTTATCATCAGTAGCTCGAGAACAGGCCCGAACCTCCCTCATTCCTCATGCTTGGTTCTCCTCTTATCATCTCCCATTCGCGTGAGGAAAGTCATCCCGTTCGAGCTCGAACGGTCGGGTTCAAGCCTAGAAATTGAAGGCGAGCCCTCCAAGAATTGCGCGTGGAACCTGACTGAGAAGCAACGTCTGGCCGTTGGGCGAATTTGCAGGTTGTTCGCCCTGATGGAGCAGGTTGGTCGCCTCCAGCAGCATATCTAGACCCTGAGGCAACAAACCTCCCGACCACAATCGTTGCCGTATATAGAAGTTGAGGTAGGCCTCGTCCGGCAGGACGTTGAACTCATTTACCTGGGTCAATGTACTCGCGGGTTGCCAACGGTACTCGATCCGCAGTTCCGTTCCCGTGCGAAGAATCTTGCCCCGCAACGCCGCGCTTGCCGCCTCCGCCATCTCTTTGCCCAGGCCGGCAGGCAGGTTTTCCAGCGTCAAGCCGTCTTTGGCTTTCCAAGCAGTTCCCCGGTCGTACTCGATCCACGCCGCTAGAGCCGAAGTCCAGGTTTGCAGGATGCAGACGCTCAGGCCGCTTGCTGCATAACCGGGTCCTGCCAACTCAAAGATTCCTGTCGTGCGGTCTGCGATCGCCTGGGTCAACTGCAACGCCGAGTTGTTCATGACCCCGCTGCCGGCGATCGCTGCATAAGGAACTCTGTCCAGGTACGCTGAGGCCCTTAAGGCGCGGCTTCCAGAACGGCGGCTTACGGAGATCTCTTGGTGCATACCGCTGTCATTGCGAGGGCGCCCATGCCCATTGGTTACGACGCTCAACGTCGGATTCAAGTCATCCATGTCATCGGAACGCTGCAACTCTCGCCCCATGGCATAGCGATACTCCACCACGAGATTCTGCCCCCAAGGTATGGCGACGCGGAAGTACGGTTCCACCTCAAACTGCGCTTGCTCCAGCCTTTCGCCCTGAGCCAATGCGCCCACATCGATCAGAAGGGTGTTGCCAATGGGTATCCGCTCCGCACTGGCAACGCGTAGCAACTGGAAGCCTCCACCCGGACTTCCATCCGTCAACTCCGGTTGCGACTGGAAGCTGCCGGCCAGCCGCGTGCTTCCACCCATTGGGTTTGCGATTCCATAGCCGGCTACCAGCGCGACTGAAGGCTGAGCGGAGGTTGACGCTGTCCGTATCTCGCCGAGATCTGCACGCAGCACAGCCGCATTCCCATTTCCCATGGTCCGGTTCAGCAGGAGAGTCTGATGGGGCCCGCCATTTCCAAATACTCCGTCTGCGTTGGAGAACAGAAGCCTTCGCTGTGAAGATGCTCGGTGAGGTCGTTCGGTACTGGATGAAGCGGGAACTCCGTCGTCCGGATCCACCCATTGCAGAAGAGGGCGGCTGGCCATGGCGCGCAGGGTCCACTTCCAGTCATCGACTGGATCGTCAGCTCGGCGACGCTGAGCTGGAAGCCAATTAGCGACGTCGAAGATACCCTGCAACGTGAGGTTAGCCACTGTTTGCACGTCAGGACGCAGACGGACGTCATTGCGCACCAAGGGAAGGAAGAAAGCGGCTGACACACGCAGTTCATACTTCCCAGGGAAAAGCTTGGTCAGGAGATATCGGCCGTGTGAATCGCTGACGGCTGTCGCCACAGTTTGGCTGTCGGGGCGGCTCATCAACTCGATGAGCGCCCCCATCTGTGGCGTCCCGTGAGCGTCTTCGACCGTTCCAGCGAGAGCTGCTGTCTGCTGGGCGTGAATCAACCCCGCGCAACCAACAAGAATCAGCCAGACCAGACTTGGGACAAATCGTTTCACCGCGCTTCAAAACCTCAAGGGCGCGTCGATGGCACTCTGACTCCACCCGGTGATTGGGCCGAGTGGGAGGCGATCAGAATGGAGCTGGCTATTGCGGTGGTGTCTTGCGTAGCTTGGCTCCCTATCGCATGGTTCCCGAGCTTCAGGATCCACGCAGACCCCTGCACGCTATGGCTTTGGTTGCCGCACATCCAGAGATTCAAAAAATGGGTTGAACAGCTTCCTACTCAACATTGAATGGTGCGCTCTGGGCAATGTGCTGCTTCAGGATGCCGTCGTTCACCTTGATCGTAAGCTGGTACTTGCCCGGTTCCAGACTCGCCAGAGGCATTGTCTTTTCCAGAGTGAGTTGGTCAGCATTGGGGTTGAGCTTGTCAGTTGACTCCTGCGTGTCCAGAATCTGCTTGTTCGTGGCCAGGTCCAGAATCTGATATTCGATTGTGGCGTCATTGCGCTTATTCTGCCCGATCCCCAGGTTGTACACCTGCATCCAGAAGTTGAGGTTCTGGTTGCGATGAAAGATCACAGGCGCGGTCACCGTGGGCGGAACCCTTGGAATCACCTTGGTGTTGCCAATGACGAAGCTTCCCGTCCCAATGTCCTTGGAGGGCACTCGCTCCATGGAAGATGCCAGGATAAGCGATGAGGACGCCAGAAGGTCATCGTCATACTCGGGGACGTCGATGCTGCGTCTCCAGATGCCAATATGGTCCGGGTCATTCACATCCTTGATTGCAATCTCCAGCTTGTAGCGCCCGGGAGGAAGCGGAATGGCATTCCAGTACACGGAGACATTATTCTTGGTCCGCTCCAACAGATCACTTGGCGTCTCCACCTTCACCGTATCCTCGAAGGTGTACATAATGCGATGCGTAATCGTGCTTACACGTCCAAGAATGTTGACCAACCCCACCGAATCGCCTTCTTTGGTGTTGTAGGTAATGTCACCATTGCGAATCTGCAGGGTGACCGGCACCATCACGGTACTGTTCGTGACCTTGACGTAGTCCGTTCGCACGTCAAACAGGAACGGCGGCCCGTTCAGAACCTTCGACGATGTCAGGAACTGATCCAGATCCGTGAACTGAATGGGTGGCGGAGCAAACAGCTTCGAGAAGGTATCCAGACGGTCAAACTCCTTGCCCTGCTGCGAAGAGGACATAGGCCCCGTACCCAGCTGCTCCAGACCGCCTCCAGTGAATCGATCTTTCTTTTGGGCCATACCCATCTGTTCATATTGGGTTAGTCCGGCGCCGGGAACGTGCAGCAAGGCATCCTTTTCCGCGCGATTGATCGTTGCGTGATACTCCCCGCACATACAGGTGTCCACAAACTCAACATCGATGTTATCGCCGATACCGGCCAGATAGCGATAGTGCCAGACCTCGAACGGATAGGTTGACGTCTCACCGCCCCCTTCATCGACGGGCCGCTCATAAGTTCCGCCCGAAGGGTGCGAATCGA
>JAJYZE010000392.1 GCA_021800195.1 Acidobacteriota bacterium | reverse complement strand
AGCGGCTACACCTACGTCACCTCTCCCCGGCCTTCGCTCTGCCGGACTCTGTCCTGGGATCTTCCGTCAGCCCACCTGGCAGTGGACGCGGAGCGCCACCGCGGTGAACATGCGTTTTGCTTGCATGCCCTGCCCCCCAGCCTAACGCTGTATGGCGTATGGCTTTCTCGGCCAGCGGGCGAGGCGGCATCGCGATGACCCAGCCGGCACTGTTGCGCCGCTCTGCGCAGCCGGACAGTGGTAGCATCTTCCCATGACCGATTCGGACCAACGGGCGTCACCGCTTCCACGGGGAGACGGCTCTGGGCGATCCGTACTGAGATCCTCCGCGCCCAAGCCTGAGTCAGGTCATCGGGTCGAGTTGGGCAATCCGCGCTTGATCGCGCAGCGCAAGGACGAAAAGGAACTCATCGCCGCACCGATCCTTATTCAGATGCTGGAAGACCATAGTCTCTGCACTCGTCAGGCACATGCGTAGACGAACGTTGATTCCGCTGTTGATCGCTGTGCTTTTGCTCAGCGTTCTGGGAGTCATGCTTTATCTGCGCGCCAAGGCCCCGCCGGAGGCGGCGCGTCTGCTGCCGGAGTCAGATGCTATTGTCTATATCGATCTCAAGACCATCCGAACGCTCACCCACTTTGACCAGACACCCATGGAGGAGCGGAGTCCGGATTTTCAGGACTTTATCGATGCTACCGGAATCGTGCCGGAGCGAGATCTGGACACGGTGGCTCTGGCGCTTCATCGCATGCCGGACCCCACCGGGCCCAATGGTCCGGTGGCCTACTCGGAGGTCTTTCAGGGCAGCTTTGATGGCGTGCGCCTGATGAAGTATCTGGCCTCGCTGGCCGGCTCCACGGAGGATTACGCTGACCGCACGATCTACACCATCCCGGTCGACGGTCGTCATCTGCGCATCGCGCAGGTGGCCTACGACACGATCGTCGCCTCCAACATGCCGACGCCGGAGCAGATTCACTCCATGATCGATCGCTCGCGCGCCGGAGCCCTGAGCACTCCCGGCTCCAGCCTGCTGGCGGCTCGTTACCGCGACGTTCCCTTGCTCTCCGCGGCCTGGGGCATCGGCCGCATCGGGCTTCCGTTTGCTGATAACCGGAACAAGGATGGGCAACCGGGGTTTATCTCGATTCTTGGCCTTGATCTTCCTTTCCGCGCAGACACCGATCTGGTGGCTAGCTTGCGTTACACCGCCACGGCCCGCGTGCTGCAGGGGGGAGCGGTTCACCTGCGCGTGGAGGAGTTCGCCGCGGATCCCGCGGAGGCCGGCAAAACCGTGCAAGCGATCGCAACCCTGCTGGGCATTCTGCGCAGCATCAGCAATGAAGCGGCGTCTTCCCAGCCACCGAGCAGATCGGAGGCGGCCATGCAAGCCATTCTGAACTCGATCAGGCTCTCCCACAAAGGCGACCATGCGATTTTGAAAGCTACCGCCAGCATCGGGCAGATCAGGGCTCTGGCTGCGGCTCACAACCCGGCACTCTCCACGCTTGAACCTCAAGGTTCATCGGGCCCTGCGGTAGATGGCTCCGGGACGTTGCATCCAGCCGTGCCTCGAAACGGGGAAGATCACCGCTGAACCCGAGCAACCACATGGACAGTGTGCTGCCGGGTCAGGTCTCCGCTCTCCGAGCGGGCAGCGAACAACCGTCTTCGACAGAAGGTCTTTTCTGCTGCGTGACGGCAGGGGGGCACGGGTTAGCATCAGAGGACGGCAAAGGGTAAGATCGCCAAGCAGATCTTTCCTCTTCGTCCGCAGCGCCAAACTCTCCGTCCGCAGCGCCAATCCAGGCGCCTCAGCTTGCCCCGACTCTTTGCCCCGACTTTGGAGGTCACGCCCATGATCGATCTGAGCCCCGCCGATCCCCGCCACTCCAGCTCACCTTCGACGGCGCACTCCCAGCCCGGCGCAGAGGCTCCGCTGGACGGCGTGGCGCTGGACTTGAAAGCCGACGGTGGGAAAGCGGGCATCCCCACCTCTTGCGGAGGGGCGGAGGCCGAAGGCGAGGCTGCGGAAGAACGGACTGCAGAGTTTTATCGCCGCCAGTTCTTCTTTGGTCCCTTTGGGCTGCGCGCCATCTGGAGCCTGCTGATCTACCTGGCCATGGCCGGGGCCCTGGTGGGCAGCCTCTCTTATCTTGGCCATCAGATTCAACAGGCCGGCGAGCGCGCCGAACAGGCAGCCGCAAAATCCGGCAAGCCGGAGCATATGGTCCACAGCTTTGGTTTTGCGCCCAAACCCGGCCAGCCGGTGCCGCTGCCCGCCATGATCGTCAGTGAGGCTCTCCTCTTTTCCAGCTTCTTCTTCTTCAGTTGGATCATGGCGACCCTTGAGGGCCGCAGGATCTCCGCCTTTGGCCTGGGCGGGGAGCGCCCGATCGCCCGGCTGTTGGCTGGCGTCTTCTGGGGTCTACTGGCTATCTCGTTATTGGTTTTCACGCTGCACAGCCTGCACCTGCTGGTCTTTGACGCCCGTCTGGACCACA
>JAJYZE010000060.1 GCA_021800195.1 Acidobacteriota bacterium | reverse complement strand
TCCAAGGTCAAAAAGACGGCCATAAAGATCTTTGGGTTGCCCCACAATTCGCTTCCTGGGAACTTCGATGGCGCATCTCGCAATCTCTCGAAAACACGGAACGGCCCAGCGGAACATCCGTCCTGCCTGCTGGCGGCCACGGAGAAGGAACTGGAGAAGGTGCGCGCCCGGGTCGAGAAGGGATCGCTGGCTGGCCGGGACAAGATCGGAGTTCGCCTCGGCAGGGTCGTGAACAAGTACAAGGTGGCCAAGCTCTTCGCTCGGAGCATCCAGGACGACAGCTTCCCGGCGTCGCATCTCTCCGTTTCCAGCGGCCGGCTCCTCACCCAACCTATTCGGCGTGATCCTTCAAAGCGCTCCCCCATGCTTTGGCCGCGGCCGAGTCCCCCGGATACGTGCCATGCCGCCGCGCGGAACAGGCTTCAGCGCACCGCGGACATCGCGGCGCGGAAGAGCCGCTCGAAGTCGCCGGCGACCGAGGCATCCCTGGCTGCGGCCTGCACCGCCTTCTGCGCCACCGGGCGAGGATAGCCAAGGTTGATCAGAGCGCTCAGCACATCCTCTTCCAGCACGCCCAGCGGCGGCGCGGCAGCCGCTCCGCTCGCCGCAAAGGCCGCTACATCGTCCAGCTTGTCCTTCAGCTCCAGCACCACCCGCTCGGCCGTCTTCTTGCCGATGCCGGGGATCCGCGTCAGCGTGGCGTGATCCCCGCCGCGAATCGCGCTCGCCAGCCGCTCGGCGGCGATCCCGCTCAACACCGTAATCGCCAGCTTCGGCCCAATGCCGGAGACCGCCAGCAGCTTCTCAAAGAGCCGCTTCTCTGTCAGCTCTGCAAAGCCGAAGAGTAGCAGCGCGTCCTCCCGGACGTGGGTGTGCACGTGCAGGCTGGCCTGCGCGCCAGGCTCGCCGAGCTCGGTGTAGGTGGTCACCGAGATCGCCAGCTCATAGCCCACGCCGCCGCACTCGATCACCACCGCATTCGGCGTCCTGCTCAGAATCTGTCCACGAAGATGCGCAATCATCGGAGTCCGTCTCCTCTCAGCCCTGTTCGGCCACGTAGGTCTGGTGAATCACCGCGTACAGCCGCTCGGTAAGCTCTTCGGCCTGGCGCGTGCTCATGCCGAGAGTGGAAATCGGCTCGCCGACGATCAGCTTCAGCGGCCGCGGCTTCAATGCATAGCAGTGAATCGGCAACATCTCATAGGTGCCCACCAGGGTGAGCGGCACCAGCGGCGCCTGCGCCTTGATGGCCATCCAGGCGGCCCCGGCGGCCATCGGCTGCAACTCTCCTTTGGCGGCGCGGCCTCCCTCGGGAAAGATCACCAGGGGCATGCCGGCCTCCAGCGTACGCGCGCCCCGTGCCAGACTCACCACCCCCGCTCGCGCCGAACTCTGGTCGATCGGCACCTGCCCGGAGCGGTTCAGGTACCAGCCGATGAAGGGAACCTTCCACAGCCCGGCCTTGGCCAGGATCCGGAACTGAAACGGCAGCTTGGCAAACAGCACCGGCGTGTCGTAGTAGCTCAGATGATTGCAGGCGTAAACGGCAGCGCCCGCAGGAACACGTTCAGCGTGCTCGACCGTTACCGGCGAGAAGCCGATCCGCAGCAGACAGCGCGCCCAGAGATTGGCGATCGTATGCTGCTGGCGGCCGCTCCTGTCCCACAGGCCGCAGATCAGCGAGATGGACCCGAAGAAGGCTGTGGCCAGGGCAAAAAGGGGAATGATCAGCAGGTTGTTGACCCAGCGCCGCCGCCAGGAGACTGGCCGCGGGGGTGGTTCAGGTTCTGCAGCGGGCTTGGCCGCCACTTCGTTTTTCAAGCTCTGGTCGGCTGCAGGCATCTCCTCCTCATGCTATCGCGGCCGGGCGCAAGCCCGCTCCCGCAGCCTTGACCCGGGCTTCTGCTGGTTCGCTATCCCGGTTCACCCTTCCGGCTCGCTCCGGCCCAACGCCAGGCTGCGGACCTCTGCCACCAGGAAGACGGAGCCGGTCACCACGATGACGCCCTGCTCCGGGGTCACCTTCCAGGCATGCTCCAGCGCCTCTCTCACGCTGCCGGCCGCGTGGAAGGGAACGCTCAGCCGCTCGGCGGCGGCGGCAAGCTCCGCCAGCGGCGCGGCGCGGGGATGCTCAATGGGGGCCAGGATGACGTGATCGCCCCGCCGCGCCGGGTCGCTCGAAGCGGAGTCGAACAGCGGCAGCAACACCTGCTCTATCTCCTCCACTGGCTTGTCCGCCAGGCAGCCGAAGACCAGCGTGCGCGGCTGTGCTTCCGGCAGATGGGCCAGAGCCGCTCGCAGCGTCCAGGCTCCAGCCGGATTGTGCGCCACATCCAGAAGCAGCGCAGCGCGCCCCGCTCCGCCGCAGCGCCACTCCAACCGTCCCGGCCACTGCGTCTGGCGCAAACCCTCTTCGATGGCCGCGTTGGAAATCGCCACGGGCCGGCCATCCAGCAGCCGGTGATTGCTGCGCAACTCAAGGGCTGTGGCGATCGCCAGGGCGAGGTTCCGCTGCTGATGCTGCCCGCAGAGAGGCGAGTCAACGTGCAGAATCTCCCCCTCCAAGCTCAGCTCGTAGCGGTTGCGTCCCAGCGGCGAGCCGCTCCCCGGCAGAGGACTTGACCCGCCAGCCTGTGCCTGCTGGGCAGCGAGATCGGAATCCACAACGTTCGGCAGCCGAGCTGGTGGAAGACACCGCGCCGCATCCACGCCGCGAACCTCCAGCCGCACGGCGGCCTCGCCGATGGCCGCATTGGCCTCCGGATGCTGCGCCAGAGTCACCAGAACGCCGTGGGGCCGCAGGATTCCGGCCTTCTCACCTGCAATCTGGCCGATGGTGTTCCCCAGGTACTCCGTGTGGTCGATGCCGATGTCGGTGATCACGCTGACGATGGGCTCCACGCTGTTGGTGGCATCCAGCCGGCCGCCCAGCCCAACCTCCAGGACGGCCAGCTCGATGCTCTGCTCGGCAAACCAGGTGAAGGCCATGGCCGTCATCAGCTCAAAGTAACTTGGAGAGTGAGGCAGCTCCCCGGCGGCGATCAGGCCCACCGCGGCCGCGTCGACCTTCTCGTAGAGCCGGCCAAAGTCGGCGTCGGGAATCTGCGCCAGCTGGGTGGTCTCCTGCGTAACGGCGCCGTTCGCACTCGGCGGCTGCGCATCCTGGCCTGGAGCGCGCGAGACCCGGATCCGCTCATTCACCCGCAAAAGGTGCGGAGAGGTGTAGAGCCCGGTCTTGAGCCCGGCCGCATGGAGCATGGAGGCCAGCGTCGAGGCCGTCGAGCCCTTGCCGTTGGTGCCTGCGATGAGCACCGACGGGAAGCTCTTCTGGGGCTCGCCCAAGGCGCGCAGCAGCGCGCGGATGTGATCCAGCGTGAACTTGCGGCGCTGACCCAGACCCCCTCCGCCCGTGGCCGTTGAACCTCCCGTCCGCAGCTCCGGTCCCAGAGCCTTCAGATGTTCCAGTGCGTCTTCGTAGGTCATGCTCGCGATCCGTCTCCCGCCCCTGCCGTGTTCGTCTCCTTAGCAGCGCTCTTCGGGAGCAGCGCTCTTCAGGCCTTCTGTCCGTTTGTCCACGTCGGCGCCGCCCAGCGTGGTCGCCACGCAGATTCGCGCCGCTCTACCCTTCAGCTCCAGGGCATCGCCGCGGCCGGCGAGATAGCGCGCGTTCAGCGCCGCCGCATCCAAGTCTTCCCCAACCGCCAGGCGGAGGCCATCCAGCTCCCGGGCAACTTCGAAGGGGGTAAAGAAAAGCTGGAACGGCTCTCCCGCGGCGGCTACGCGCGCTCCCAGCGAGTCTTGCATCTGTTGCTCCGCCCAGGGCAACGCCGCGCGGGGCTGGGCGTAATCGAAGACCACCCGGCTGCCGGCAGCGAAGCCGGAGAGGACCCGCAGCGTGGCATGGAAAGCGCTGCGGCTAAGGTAGGGCGTCACCCCAAGCCAAGCGGTCACGGTCACGGCCTGCTCGTCAAAGCCCGCCCTCCGCAGCCGCTCGCGCAAGCTGTCCCGCTCAAAATCCACTGCTACGAACCGTGCGCTGGGCAGCGGAGCCACGCCGGCCGCCTCCAGCATCTGCAACTTCCAGGCTTGCGTCGCGGGGTGGTCTACCTCAAAGACGCGCACAGCGGGATACGGATTGCGGCAGGCAAAGGTATCCAGTCCAGCGCCCAGCACCAGATACTGGCGGGCACTCCTCTCCCGGATGCAGGCCTGCAAGGTATCTTCGGCCAGCCGGGCCCGCACCACCATCCAGGCGCGCAAAGCGGCGGAAAAGGGCCGCCTTCGGCCATCCGGGGTGCGCAGCAGCTCCTGCTGCTGCTCGCCGCTCAGGATCCGGACCGCCAGTGGATCCTCGAAGACCAATGGCCGGGCATCCTGCACCTGGTGGGCAGCCCGGCGCAGGGCTACTCGCAGCGCGGACCGGGATGGATGAATCTCATGCAATGCCGGCGGTCTGGCTCTCCGTCTCCCTGGCCGGAGGAGCCTTCCTCTGCCCGCCTTCCCACTCCTCGGTCATCCAGCTTAAGGTCTCCGCCAGGTAGGCCTTCAGATCTTTACGCTCCACCACCGCGTCCAGGAAGCCATGCTCCAGCAGGAACTCCGAGCGCTGGAAGCCCTCGGGAAGCTTCTGCCGGGTCGTCTGTTCGATCACCCGCGGGCCGGCAAAGCCGATCAGCGCGCCCGGCTCGGCGAGGTTGAGATCACCCAGCATGGCAAAGCTGGCCGTCACGCCGCCCGTGGTCGGATCCGTCATCAGGCTGAGAAACGGAACGCCCGCCGCATCCAGGCGGGCCAGCGCGGCGGAGACCTTGGCCATCTGCATCAGGCTGGCGATGCCTTCCATCATGCGCGCCCCGCCGCTGGCGGAGATGATGATCAGCGGCGCGCGGCGCTCCAGAGCGCGGTCCACGGCCCGGGCGATCGTCTCTCCCATCACCGCTCCCATGCTGCCCCCGATGAATCCGTACTCGATCACCGAGAGCACCACCTCCTGCTCCCCGAGCCTGCCCACCGCGTTGATAATCGCATCGTTGAGTCCGGTGCTCTTCTGCGCCGCCGCCAGTCGCGCCTGGTAGGGCTTCAAATCCGTAAACTCCAGCGGATCGGTCGAGCGAAGTTCCAGATCCACCAGCTCATAGCCTGGTTCCAGCAGGCTTTCGACGCGCTGCCGCGCGCTCAGCTTGAAGTGCTTTCCGCAGTTCGGGCATACCTGCAGGCCGGCATCCAGATCGGCCTTCCACAGCGTCCTGCGGCACTGGTCGCACTTGGTCCATAGACCCTGAGTCCGCACCTCGTGACCTTGGGTGGGAGAGATCTCGTGGGTATCGCGTTTGAACCAGGTCATGGCCTCAGCTCGCTTCCTGCCTCCGGCGGCCGCCGCCAGAAGCCTTCGCCATTGTATCGAAATCCCACCTCCGCCGGGCGCCATGCTCTATCCTTGAAGAGTGAGCAACCCCATCAAGATTCAGCTTCCTGACGGCTCTGTGCGCGAGGTTCCACCCGGAACCACTCCTCTGGAGATCGCCCAAAGCATCTCGCCGCGGCTGGCCGCGGCCGTGGTGGTCGCCAAGGTGCGGCCCATCACCTGGGCAGCCGCCAACACCAACCAGGCGGCCTTGGAGCTCTCGGAAGAGGCGATGTACTCGGGCCCAAGCTCCGCCGCGGAACGTATCATCGGGCTGCATGCGCCCCTGCGGGAAGACCTTGCCCTGGAGCTGCTCAAGGAGAGCGATCCGGAGGCGCTGCCGGTGGCGCGTCACTCGGCGGCGCACATCATGGCTACCGCCTTGCTGGAGCTGTTTCCCGAGACTAAGCTGGGCCACGGTCCAGCCACGGAGAACGGCTTCTTCTATGACGTCTACCGCGAGACTCCTTTCAGCGAGGCCGACCTGGCCGCCGTGGAGCAGCGCATGGCGGAGGTGGTCCGGCGGGACGAACCCTTCGTCCAGATCTTCCAGCCGCGCCAGCAGGTTCTGGCTGAGTACGCCGCTCGCGGAGAGTTCATGAAGGTGCACTTCATCCAGCGCTTCACTAAGGATGGCGATGAGATCTCTCTCTATCGCAACGGCGGCTTTACCGACTTCTGCCGCGGGCCTCACCTTCCCTCCACCGGCCGGGTCAAGGCTTTCAAGATCACCTCCATCGCCGGAGCCTACTGGCTGGGCGATGAGAAGAACCAGCAACTGCAGCGCATCTACGGCACAGCTTTCTTCCACGCCAAAGACCTGGAGGCGCACTTCAAGCGCCTGGAGGAGATCAAGGCCCGCGATCACCGTGTCCTGGGCAAGCAACTGGATCTGTTCAGCATTCAGGAGGTGGCCGGCGCCGGCCTCATCTTCTGGCACCCCAAAGGCGGGTTGATCCGCAAGCTCATGGAAGACTGGATGCGTCAGGAGTGCATGCGCCGCGGTTACCAGATGGTCTTCACCCCGCATATCATGCGCCGGGAGCTATGGAAGATCAGCGGCCACGAGGGCTACTACGCCGACAACATGTATCCGCCCATGGAGCTGGATGACGCCGAGTACCGGCTCAAGCCCATGAACTGCCCCGGCCACATCCTCATCTACAAGAACTCGCCCAAGAGCTATCGCGACCTGCCCCAGCGCTACGCCGAGCTGGGCAACGTCTATCGTTATGAGCGCAGCGGCACCATGCACGGCCTGCTGCGAGTGCGCGGCTTCACCCAGGACGACGCCCACATCTTCTGTACCCCGCAACAGATCGGCGGCGAGATCGAGGCCTGCCTGGACTTCGCCGACTCCGTGCTCAAGACCTTCGGCTTCCAGGAGTACCGCGTCGAACTCTCCACCCGCGACCCCCAAAAGGCCGGCGAGTTCGTGGGCAGCGACTCCGACTGGGCCCACGCCGAAGGCGCCCTCAAAAGCGTGCTCACCGCGCGCGGCCTCAGCTTCCAGACCTTCCCCGGCGAGGCCGCCTTCTATGGCCCCAAGATCGACGTCAAGCTGGTCGACGTCCTCGGCCGCCTGTGGCAGCTCAGCACCGTGCAGTTCGACTTCAACCTGCCCCAGCGCTTCGAACTGGAGTACATCGGAGAGGATGGAGCGGCGCATCAGCCGGTCATGGTGCACCGCGCGCTCTTTGGCTCCGTGGAGCGATTCTTCGGGGTGCTCATCGAACACTACGCCGGCGCCTTCCCCCTATGGCTGGCGCCCCTGCAAGTGGGCCTGGTGCCCATCAGCGAGAAGCACCATGCCTACGCGAACAGCGTCGAGCAACGCCTGCAGGCCGCCGGACTGCGCGTCGAAGCCGACCGCAGCAACCAGAAGATGAACGCCAAGATCCGCGACTTCGGCCTGCAAAAGGCACCCCTCATCCTGGTGCTCGGCGACAAGGAAGCAACCACCGGCACGGTCAGCGTGCGGGTGCGCGGCCAGGGCGATCGGGGCAGCCTCTCCCTGGAGCAGTTTCTGGAATGCGCCACTCGGCTGGTCCGCGAATACGCCACGGAGTTGCTCTGGACACCGCTGCCATAGCCTTCTTTCGCATCTGGCGTGCGCAGACAACGCGGCGCGTTGATCTCGTCAGCCGTCTGGCTGCGTCTTGCCGCATCTTGGCAGGTCTCCCCAGGACATGCCGGCTGCAGAAATAAGGAAGCTGCCGCGGCACATCTCGGCCGCGGCGCGCCTCAACTTGGAAGCTGCGATCCGGTTTTCGGCTCTCCCTGTCTCGTTGAGGCCGAAACCCTGCGGCTTACTCCGCCGCCGGGATCGATCCCGACACGTTGGCCGCCACCGATGCTGAAACAACGGAAGAGAAGCTGGACTGCGCAGCTACGCTTGTCACCGCAACCGGATTTTGCCCTGCCGAGATGAAAGGTCCCAAAGCGGCTGCGGCCGTCGTGCTGTTGTCCCCGCTCACGCTGGTGAGCAGGCCCGTGAAGCCGGCGGAACTTTCGTAGTTGACGTTGTTGGCGGGAATCAGGTTGATGTTGGCATAGTTGGGAGAGCCCAGGGTCACCGCGGGTATGGCGCGCACCAGAGCGCGATGCTCTGACTCGACGCCGAGGATCGACGAGGCTACCTTCGCATAGAGAACGAGATCCGCCTGGGTCAGATTCATTCCGCTCGAGGCCGGATTCGCCTGGGTCGAGCTGAAGCCGTTGAAGCCGGCGGCCATCGAAGCGAACTCTTCCACCGCCGTCATGTACGCGCCGATGAAGGCTGTTTCCAGCGCGATCAGCACGGGGAGAAAGCCGGAGAGCGAAGCAAAGGTTCCGTTGGGGAAATAGAACTTCTGTGGAACGCCGGCGCTGGCGTCCGCACTGCCATCGACTGCCAGGCCGAGCAGAGAACGCAAGGTCTGCGCATGGGAAACCTCTTCCAGCAGCGCTCCCTGGAGGTAGGCGACATTGACCTGATTCCCGCTCGCGCTCACGTTCACGGCGGTTCCTCCAGATCCGGCGAGATTCGGATCCGTGATCACCGCTTGTGTGGAAAGCGCCGTGTAATAGGTGGTGATGGCCAGGCTCTCCGCAATCAGGGCGGCGGTGAGAATGTTCGCTGCCGAATCCGTAGAGGCCGCGGCCGATACCGGCGTCGTGCTCATGAGCGAGCCTCCCGAGCAGCCTTCGACGATGGCCGTCGATACAGCGCCCAGCCCGAACATGGTTGCTCCGGTGAGGAAAGAACGACGATTGACGCCTTTGTCGATGGCAAGATTCCGGATGAAATTTTCTTTTTGCATTCCAGCTCCTCATGTTCGCTCCCTTCCGGCAAGGAGGGGAGACGGTTTTGGTTTCTCACCTGGGGTACGCGCGTGAGACGCCCTTCGGATTGGTCTGGAAATCAAATCGCGCCAACACCAGCCACCCGCAGCCGGCGCGAAGTGGTATAAATGCGGCAGAAGACTTGCCTGGATCTACATCCATTGAACTCATTCCCTGCGTATCTACAACAGAACGGGAGTATCGCCTCGTGACTGCCCCCACGCAGCCCGTACCCGATTCCGTTCTCATGGAGAGAATGCTGTCCGGCGATGAAGCCGCTCTTTCCACGATCTACGATCGGTACTCGGCGATGCTCTTTGGAGCGCTCTTGCGGATTCTTCGGGACCAGCAAGCAGCCGAAGAGGTGTTGCAGGATCTGTTTCTGCAACTGTGGCGAAACGCCGCTCGGTTTGATCCAAGCCGGGGTTCCCTCCCTGCCTGGCTGCTGGTGAGCGGGCGAAATCGAGCGATCTCCCGGCTCCGCGGACGCGCCAGCCGCGAGTTGCTGGAAGAAACGGAGGGCCTCTTTGCGGATACCTTTCTCTCCCCTCAGAACATAGAAGAAGAGGTTTCGCGAATGGAGCTGAGACAACGATTGACCACCGCGCTGCTCGCGCTGCCGGCGGAACAAAGGCAGGCAGTGGAGCTGGCGTATTTTGAAGGATTGACACAAAGTGAGATTGCTTCCCGGACCGGCAGCCCCCTGGGGACGGTGAAGACCAGAGTTCGAACCGCGATGCAGTCGCTGAAGCAGATATTGATATGACAGAGCGGCACCTCAATCCGGAAGACGTTGACCTCTACGCCTTGGGTGCGTTGGACGGCCAGGACAAAGCTTCTCTTGAAGCTCACGTCCAGTCGTGTGCCGAATGCCGGCGTGAGCTTCGCGAGGCCCAGAGGCTCACCATGCTGCTGGGTCTCTCGGAGGCTCCTCTTGCGCCCCCTCCTTCGGTCAAGCAGGCCCTGATGCAGCGCGTCCGCGCGGACAGGGCTGAACCTGTACAGCAAGTCCTCCGGGAGCAGCCGCGAAGAACACCCTGGAGGCTTCGGCTTTCGCTGGCGTCCGCCTTCGCGGCGCTCCTGCTCGCCTTGGCCGTGAGTCGGCTGTGGAAGCTGGACCACCTGCGCCAACAGGAGATTGCGGCGTTGCAAGGGCAGCTCCGGAGTGCGCAGGCCCAGGTATCCGCAGAGGCTGCCACCATACGGACCGTGAACGCAGTGGTGGGCGCGCCCGATACGGTGCAGATCGCGCTCCTTCAGCAACCTACTGGACCGCCCGGGCAAGCGCATATCCTGTTCAACGCGCGCATGGGAGTCGTCATTTACTCCGGCGAGGTGGCTCCTGCCCCAGCGGATCGAAGCTATCAGCTTTGGCTGGTGCCTTCCTCCGGCGCTCCGGTAAGTGCGGGGCTGGTGGCTGCCAATCAATCCAATCAGGCCGTCGTCGTGCATCTTGCGCCAGGGCTTGCAGCCAAGGCATTTGCGGTAACCTTGGAGCCGCACGGGGGCATGCCGCAGCCTACCGGACCCAAAGTCCTCGTTGGCGCGTTGAATGGGTGATATCGCTGTCCGCTGACTTCAACGGCCGGCCTCGAAGACCCTTTGCCCTCACTCACCCAATCTGCCGCCGGGAACCGGGTCCAGGCATCGCCTTCGCTCTGCCAGGTGCGTGGACCCCGATGGGAACGTCTCCTTCAAACGTCGCCTGACGGATCCCGCAACCCTTGACCGATCTTCGCCACCCCGATCCGCCCCGGCGGGGCTCTCCAGGGCTTGGAGCCTCACCCGAGCCGCCCCGCGGGCATATCATCACGGTGGAGGTTGCCCTTATGAAAGCCGTCGTCCTGGATGCTTATGGTCCGCCCTCGAACCTGCGGCTCAAGGATGTTCCCGCGCCCACGGCCGGCCCCGGCCAGGTGCTCATCGCGGTGCGCGCCGCCGGCGTCAATCCCATCGACTGGAAGATGCGCTCCGGCCAGACGCGGGATCTCTTCCCGGTCCACTTCCCCGCCATCCTCGGCTTTGATCTTGCCGGAGTGGTGCTCTCCTGCGGCTCTGGCGTGACCGGCTTTGCCCCCGCAGACCGCGTCTTCGGGCGCGCCTCGGCGGCCTACGCCGAGTACGTGGCCGGCGACGTCTCCGGCCTGGCCAGAGTTCCTTCCGGCGTGGACTTCACCACCGCCGCCGCCCTTCCGGTCATCAGCACCACCGCCGACCAGTTGATCCGCAGGGCCGTTCAGGCGCACAAGGGACAGACCATCCTGCTCACCGGCGCTCTGGGCAGCGTGGGCCGCCTGGCGATGTTCTGCGCCCTGGAGCTGGGCGCTCGGGTCGTCGCCGGCGTGCGCTCCAGCCACATCGGCCAGGTGCTGGCGCTGGGCGCTCACCAGGCCCTGGATCTCGCTCGGGAACAGGATCTGGCCGCGCTTGAGCCGGTCGATGCCGTCGCCGACTGCGTCGGAGGCGAGCTCGGCCCTCGGCTCCTGCCGCACATCAAACCGGGAGGGGTCTACGCCAGCATCGTGGGACCACCCCGCGGCGCAGAAGCCTATCCCTCGGTGCGCATCGAGTCTTTCGGCTCACAACCGGACCCCCAGGCGATGCTGCACTATGCGGAGGCCATTGGCGAGGGCCGGCTGCAGCTCCCCCTGGGCCTGGTCCTGCCCCTGGCCCAGGCTGCCGAGGCCCACATTCAGGGCGAGCGCGGCGGCGCCGGCAAGATCGTGCTGACGCTGTAACTCGGTCGGGGACTCGCTGTGGGAACCCCTCGGGGCCAATCGTCTGGCACCGTGTCTTTGGCGCTGTGTCTCTGGCGCCGTCTCTGGCGCCGTCTGTTGGCGGGCCTGCGGCTCCAGCGACGGCACTCGAGCTTCCATGGCAAAGGCCGCCCCAGCCGGCGGCCCTTCGTCCGGAAACCTCTCCGCCGCACTTCTACCCCAGCGTCTCCATCAGCTTGTTTACGGTGCGGTTCAGATCCTTGTCGGTGCGGCGCTGACCATCGATCTTGGCGATGGAATGCATCACCGTGGTGTGGTGCTTACCGCCGAACTGACGCCCGATCTCGGGCAGGCTGGCCTCAGTCAACTGTTTGGCCAGATACATGGCAATCTGCCGCGGCACCACGATCTGCCGCGAGTTGTTCTTCTGCTTCAGCTCCGCCACCCGCATGCCAAAGCACTCGGCCACGGCGCGCTGAATGGCCTCGATGGTGATCTTGCGCACCTGGGTATCGATGAACTGCTTCAGGCACTGCTGCGCCGTGGGCAGGGTGATCTCCACTCCATGCAGCGAGCACCAGGCGATCAACCGCACCAGAGCTCCCTCCAGCTCGCGCACGTTGGTGCGCACATTGCCGGCGATGAACAGAGCGACGTCGGTAGGCAGCGCCGTCTGTTCCAGCTCCGCCTTGCGCTGCAGAATCGCCACCTTGGTCTCCAGATCGGGCGGCTGGATGTCCACCACCAGGCCCCACTCAAAGCGGGAGCGCAGCCGGTCCTCAAAGTCATTCAGCTCCTTGGGGGAGCGATCGCTGGCCACCACGATCTGCTTGCTCTGCTCATGCAGCGCATTGAAGGTGTGGAAGAACTCCTCCTGGGTGCGCTCCTTGCCGGCCAGAAATTGAATGTCGTCAATCAGCAGCACATCCACGGACCGGTAACGGTCGCGAAAGCCGGTCATCTTGTCATAGCGCACCGAGTTGATCATCTCGTTGGTGAACTTCTCACCGGAGACGTAGCTCACGGAGGCGATCGCGTTGCGAGCCTTGATCAGGTGTC
>JAJYZE010000391.1 GCA_021800195.1 Acidobacteriota bacterium | reverse complement strand
CGGCCATCGCCAGCACAACGGCTACCTGCGCCCGTACCATCGCCAGCCCCTGGGGTTGGTGTGCCCCTTCCGGCCCGCTGGCTGTGCGGGCGGCGCCGTTCAGGGGGTCCGGATCTCCGCGCAGCTTGTTGGCTAGGGTAAAGAAGATCGCCAGGGCGCAAACGAACAGGCAGCCGCCGATGACGTAGTCTGCTGTTTTGGCGTGGTGCTGCATCCACGGGTAGGGAAGAGCCAGCTTATAGTACAACACCAGAAGGCAAAGCCTAAGGAAGTTGAACAGGTATCCCAACAGCACCGCCCCGGCTACCACCGGGGCGCAGACATACCAACGAAAGCGGTAGAGATAGCTGACCACAACCGCTGCCAGGCCGAGAGTGACGGCGCCGCGGATGCCATTGCAGCCGGGTGCAATGAACATGCCGAAATCCGGGGTGAACATCAAGCGCAGCTTGTCCTGGGTAAGTTGCTCTCCCAGAGTATGGGCCCAGGCCCGGGCCACCATGGCCGAGGCATGTTGCAGGGGCAGGTCCACCCAGGTGCTGAAGCTCTGCGGTACGGGGATCACCGTCCCCATCAGTAGCACCGGAAACCAGGCGGCCTTGAGCAGCCGCTGGCCGCCAAAGAGTAGCACCATCGCCGCAGCGTAGAGCACAGCCACCAGAGGGAGCGGTGGAAGCTCCAGCAGCCAGTGCCGGCGGATGGTCACGATCAGCATCATCTGGCTGCGCAGAAAGACGATGGATGCGGTGGCCGCCAGCAGGACAACGCCCCACCAGGAGCCATCGGTCTCCCAGTCCAGGGCCCGCCAGGCACGCAGAATCAGCAGATAGCAGACCAGAGGCACGGCCATGCCCATCGATTTGAGGTCATCGGTGGTCCAAACGCCGATCAGCGACTGCACGGTGGGCCAGATGGTCAAAAGCCCTGCAGCCGCGCAGATCGTGGCCATGGTGGCCGTTCTGGAGGAGTGTCGGGAGGCCATTTCCATAGGGCTCATGGTCGCAGACCAGGCCGGCGAAGGCAATCCGGATGTGGTTTCAGAGTTCGCTCGTCCTGTAGGGAAGGCGGCCTGGATCGGGCCTGATTACGGCCGCCTGGCAAGGCTCGCCTGCACCGCATGCCGGCTACTTCCAGGGATCATGGCTCTTCGTTCGCCGTGCCCGCAGCCGAGTTCGCAGAGAGGAGATGAAGTAGGCCCCGCCCGCCAGACCGGCAAGAACCAGAGTAGGGTTTTCGGGCGAGTCTTCACAACCTCCCTGAGCGAAAGCAGGGAGGGCAACCAGCAGAGCGAGTGCGAGAGTGGTGAGCAGAAGGGTCTTCTTCATAAAGGGAGATCCGGTTTCCGCCGCGACCGCTGGGGCCCATGGCTGTACTGCGATGAGATGAACTGCGCCGATCCGAAGGACGAATCGCACTTCTATACATCTGGGCGCTACGAGGTCTATCTGCGTTGAGGATATCGTCGGCAAAGGCGAAAGTCAACGATTCGAGGTGTCAAAGTAGTGCCCCCGATACGTTCGCAGAGATGTCATGGCGAAGGATGGGTCCACCGTTTCCGCGCCAGGCATATAAGACTCTCGCGCTGTAAAATCAGGGTTACGGGCAAGGCATAGGTGAGGTTGCGGGCCGAGGAGATTGCCGCATCCCCCGTCAGCCTCTGGTTTCGTTGGGCGAGCGTGCGCGGTTGGCGGCTTTTCCATCGAAATCCCCAAATCTACGGGAACAAGGCTCTGCCGGCGCAACCGGTGGATTTCAGGAGGTGATCACGACCATGGCATCAACGATGACAGGGATGGAGGGGCTTTCCGGCGTCTATGAAGGCATCAAGGCGCGCATGAACAAGTCCGTGGAGGACTTCCGCGCCCACCTGGTGAGTGTCCGTACCGGCCGCGCCTCGGTCCATATGCTGGACGGCATCAAGGTTGACTACTATGGTACCGAGACGCCACTCTCTCAGGTAGCACAGATCACAACCCCGGAAGCCAGCCTGATTCTGGTGCAGCCCTGGGAGCCGCATCTAGTTCCACTGATTGATAAGGCCATCCGCAACAGTCAGCATGGGTTCAACCCCATGCATGATGGCAAGATCGTCCGCGTGCCCATTCCGCCCATGACCGAGGAGCGCCGCAAGGAGACGGTGAAGCACTTGGCCGGCATGGCGGAGGACCACAAGACGACCATCCGCAATATCCGCCGCGAGGGCAATGAGGCTGTCAAGAAGGCTGCGAAAGACAAGCTGATTTCGGCCGATGACGAGAAGCGCGCCAACGCTGAGATCCAGGAACTCACCGACGCCGAGATCAGGCGTCTCGACGAGTTGTTCCGCGCCAAAGAAAAAGAGATCCTGACTATCTGAGCCCAGCCAACGGGCTTCAGTGCTGCCGGGCGAGCTTTGGCGACTCTGATCAAGTATCGGCTGGGTTGATATTTCTTAATCTGAGTCGAATTTTGGGTCGAGTTGCTAGGGTATTGGGCGTTGGCGCTCTGAACAAGTGTAGTTTTCCGTACTTCGGGCAGACTACTGCCCGG
>JAJYZE010000059.1 GCA_021800195.1 Acidobacteriota bacterium | reverse complement strand
ACGCAGCTTCGCCTGGCTGGGAAAATGCCGCCGGCTATGGAAGAACTGCGAGCGCAAACTGAACACCAGCCTGCAAATGGTCCACCTGGCATTCCTCAGGCTCCTGCTCAAGAGATCGTAAACAGGCTCTAAGAGAGCAAACCCTCCGTCTGCGCTCGTGGCGGAACAGGTGCATATCCGTTCGCTACATACCAGAAACAGGCGGCGCGTAATGCCCCCTCCACGCTTCCCACTCGAAGTCCCAACTCACGCTCCGCCTTGGCCGAACTGGCAAACATCTTCTTTCGCCCCATCTTCACCGCCTCTACCGTCGCCCGAGGCTCCTTGCCCAGCAGCTTTCCTGTCAGCATCTCATCGAAGAACGCAAACACCATAGCCAGCGCATGCGGCACCTTCATGGTCGGGGACTTGAGACCTGTTATCTCCGCAAGTCGATCCAGAATCTGCTTCAGCGTCAGATTCTCTCCACCCAGGATGTACCGCTCCCCCACGCGGCCGCGCTCCAGAGCCACCAGATGAAGCCGGGCGACCTCATTTACATCCACCAGATTTAACCCGGTATCCACATACGCCGGAAACCGTCGGTTCAAAAAGTCCACTAGGATCCTTCCGGTCGGCGTAGGCTTGGCATCCATGGAACCGATCGGCGTGGTCGGATTCAGCACGATCACCTCCTGCCCCGTGGCAGCCGCCTCCAGCGCCACCCTCTCAGCCATCCACTTTGAGCGCTTGTAGTGGCCGATCATGTCAACCTCGCTCACCGGGGTCTGTTCATCCACCACCGTGCCATCGGCCTTGAAGCCCATGGTGGCCACGCTGCTGGTGTACACAACGCGCCGTACACCCGCCTGCCGCGCCAGCAGCAGCAGCTTCCGGGTCCCCTCCACGTTGGTCTGGTACATCTCGGCCGCATCCGGCGCCCACAGCCGGTAGTTGGCCGCTACATGGATCAGAGCCTCACAATCGCTCAACGCGTCAGCAAACTGCTCCGGCGCGCGGAGATCTCCAACCACCAACTCCGCACCCTTCGGCAGCCGGGAGATGTTCGAACTGGCCCGCGTCAGCAGCCGAAGCTTGGCCCCTTGCGCTTCCGCAATCTGAGCCACATGCGCCCCCACAAACCCTGTTGCGCCGGTAAGAAATATTCGCATAGGTCCTTGTAAGCAGCGCCTGGAGTAACTCTTCCAAGCTCTTCACCCGGCCAAGAGAGCATCTTTGCCGTACGCAAAAGATCCACACCCTGGCTGAGTCTTGCTGTTTGCTTCAGTCGGTCCTTCAACAAACCGCTAGTCGAGCGCCTCTGGTTCAATGCGAATGTTGGTTTCGCCCGCGGCCTTCTTCTCCCAGTAGTTCTTCAACCATGCCTCAAAGGTCTTGCCCGCCGCCGTATCCCGTCCGCTAAATTGAAGGGCTGCCACATCGGCATAGCGGACGGTGACTCGCTTCACGGCTGCTCCCGGCACCGGCTTTGGAATCAATCGGATCAGGGAGTCTTCCAGCGTCGCGCCACTGCGCCGGTCATACAGATAGCCTTCCACTGTGGTTCCGTCCTTACAAGTGACCGTGACGTCACCACGGTAGTCAAAGGCCTTTTCCAGCGCCTCTCGCACCTCTGACTCGGTCGCCAGCTCTGGAATCCATCCCTCCAGGTTCTCTCTTTCTCTCCCGGCCACAACCTCCAGATCATCCGCAGCGGCATGCTGCAGTTGTTCAATCTTCAGGTGCTCCTGTTCCGCTGTTGCCATCTTTGCCCTCCGCCTGCCACTGGCAGTCCTTTTGACGCCGGTAAAGTGCCGCTCTGCAGCGTTGCAAAAATCTCTCACCCAGGAACATCGCTGCAGATGCCGGCTGAAAGATCAACCTTTGCTTAGGCTGCCACCCCGTAGAATGCCAGCCTCGGTTTGCCTCTCCACCGTCTGGCATGCTTGGTTCGCAGCAGGGGGCAACCTTCCATCAGCCCCTAGTGACCCGCAGCGCCGGACATCTCCTCCACGGACTCTGCGGTCGTGACCACCACCTGCTCGGTCTTTGGGCCAATCTGCACCAGGGGTCCATGGTTCGCAACCGGCCACTCGCTCAACAGCCGTTGCGCATCTTGATCTTCATACATCGAAGGAAACATATATTTCTTCGCCGTCTCCCAGAACCCCTTGAGCGAGCTAAAGTTATAATCCACCGCCGACGCCTCATGGCCGGAGTGCACCATGCAGTTGGCGCACTGCGGATTGCCGCTTTTGGCTCCATACTTGGCCCATTCCACGGTCTCCATCAGTTCCTGGAAGCTGTCTGCATAGCCGTCCTGTAAGAGGTAGCAGGGCTTCTGCCAGCCAAAGATCGAGTACGTCGGCATACCCCATGGAGTGCACTCAAAGTCGCGCTTGCCCATCAGATACTCTGCAAACAGAGGATGCGTGTTGAACTGCCAGCTCTTCTTCCGGTTGGAGAGGATGGCGCGAAACAGCTTGCGTGACCGCGCTTTGCCAAGGAAGTGGTTCTGGTCCGGGGCCTTATCATAGGTGTAGCCCGGTGAGACCATCATGCTCTCAACTCCGGCGCCCATCAGTTCATCAAAGTGCGCTCTTACCGAGTTGGGATCGGCTCCATCAAACAGGGTCGTATTCGTCGTCACCCGGAATCCAGCCGCCACAGCAGCGCGAATTCCCTCCATCGCAATCTCGTGCCCGCCCTCCCGGCACACGGACAGGTCATGATGCTCCTTCTGCCCATCCACATGTACTGAAAAGCTCAGGTACTTGGAAGGCTTGAAGAGATGCAGCTTCTCCTTGAGCAAAAGCGCATTGGTGCAAAGGTAGACATACTTCTTCCGTTCTATCAAGCCGGCTACAATCTCGGGCATCTGCGGATGAAGCAGCGGTTCTCCGCCGGGGATCGAAACCATCGGCGTACCGCACTCCTCCACCGCCCGAAAGCACTCTTCAGGCGTCAACTGCGCCTTGAGAATATGCGCCGGATACTGAATCTTGCCGCAGCCGGCGCAGGCCAGATTGCAGCGGAAAAGCGGCTCCAGCATCAGCACCAGCGGATACCGCTTCCGTCCCGCCAACTTCTGCTTCAGAACATAAGTGGTCACGGTCAACATCTGCGAGATGGGGATGCCCATGCTGAATCACTCCTTTTGGCCGTACTTGCGGCACGTACTTCCTTCTTTTCACAACCTTGCGCTACTGGCTTCCAACATGACGGTCAACATCTCCACTTCCGTCACATCCCCGGGCTTTCCATCCGATCTTCGCTGCCCTGCGCTGCACCTTTCAACCCGATTCACCCGCTGCCCGCTCCATCGCCTTGCGGTAGGTCGTCAAAGCTAGCAGGGGGAAGTACTGCTTATAGAAGTGGTAACCCAGGTAAAACACCTTCGGGAATCCCGTTCCAGTGTAGTAGCTTTCTCCATTGCGTCCCGGCATCAACTCACTCCAGGAACCATCCTCTTGCTGCCGTTCAATCAGCCAACGAACTCCCTTGGCCACTGAATCCGAGCGGGTATCGTTGGCTGCCAGTAAACCCAGCAGCCCCCAGGCCGTCTGGCTGGGCGTAGAAGGCCCAACCCCCCGCTGACTGGGATCGTCATAGGTCCCGGCAGTCTCCCCCCATCCGCCGTCGGGGTTCTGCACCATGCGAATCCATTCGGCTGCCTGCTGCACGGCCGGCTCCAGATAGCTCACCTCCATCGCCTGCAGGCCACGCAGCACCAGGAAGGTGCCATAGAGGTAGTTCACGCCCCAGCGTCCAAACCAAGCGCCATCCGGCTCCTGCTCCTTCAAGATGAACTGAATCGCCTTCTCCACCCGCTTGTCGCGGCGCGTATAGCCATAGCTGGCCAGCATCTCCAGGATGCGGCCGGTAATGTCCACCGTGGGCGGATCAATCATCGCATTGTGATCCGCAAACGGAATCGACTCGAAGATCTTCTTGTTATTGTCCTTGTCAAAGGACGCCCAGCCACCGTTCTTGCACTGCATGGCGAAGACCCACTGAATGGCTCTTCGCGTCACCTCATGTTGATAACGCTCGCGAGGATTATCCACGGCCTTCAGCGCCAGCAGCACCTCTCCGGTATCGTCCACATCCGGTTGGTGGTCATTGTTGAAGAAGAAGCACCAGCAGCTTGGCTCGGCAACCTTCACGTTGTGGGACCAGTCACCCTTGGAGCGTATCTCCTTGGAGAGCAGCCAGTCAGCCGCCTTCACCAATCGCGGATCATTTCTGGCCAGCCCTACCTCGCCCAGCGTCGAGAGCACCTGCGCCGTATCCCATACCGGCGAGAAACACGGCTGCATCCGGAAGGTCGGAACAGGATAATCCGGCGTGCCTTCGGGGCAATCAATTCCCAGGCGCTCAAACTCATCCAGGGCACGAATCAACTGCGGATCATCCTTCGAGTAGCCCAGATACACCAAAGCGACAATCGCATTGAGCATCGCCGGATAGATCGCACCCAGGCCGTCGGAACGTTCGAAGTGATCCAGAATCCACTGCTCGGCCTTCTTCAATGCCACCTTTCGCAGAGGCCGGATATGCACCCGCTCCGACCAGTGCATCAACCGGTCGGTGAGCAGAAAGAAGTTGCGCCATGAGAACAACCGCTTGCGGTCAAAACGGAGGTGCAGATTCGCGCCGTCGCGTCCGCCCACGAACAGCTCATCGATTGTCTGCTCAGGAGCCAACTTCTTGAACGGCTTCTTGGCGTAGATGATCGATAACGGCACCAGAATCGCACGCGACCAGGCGCTGATCTCGTAGATGTTGAAGTAGAACCACTTCGGGAACAGAATGATCTCGGGCGGTACCGCCGGCACGGCGTCATAGTCATACTGGCCCATCGCGCAGAGATAGATCTTCGTAAAGGTATTGCACTCCACTACGCCGCCCAGATCGAGAACCCGCTTGCGCGCCTTCACCATCAGCGGATGATCCGCCTTCCAGCCCATCAACTTCAGCGCCAGATAACACTTCACGCCATAGTTGACATTGCTGGGACCGCCGGGATACAGGCTCCATCCGCCATCTTCGTTCTGGTGGCGAAGAATCTCATTCACAGCGCGCTCCATCCGGCCTCGGTCTCCGGTGCCCAGCAGCGTGTGCATGAAGATGTAATCAGACTCCAGCATGGAGTCGGCTTCCAACTCCGCGCACCAGTATCCAAGCTCGTGCTGCTGGCCCAAAAGCCAGTTGGTCGCAGCTTCAATACCTTCGCTGATCCGTTCTATTGCGAGGTCGATCCGCCCAAATCGTGGCTGTGCCATTGTCTGCGGATTGGGTCTTTGTTTACTCATAAATTCCAGAGAATCATTCCGCTCTGCCACTCACCTGGCTGGCGCGCCAGACTGCTCTGTCCCAGGCGGTCCCAACTCCTGGCTCCATCCGAAAAACACGCATTTCAATACGATGCCGACTCATGATCAGCGCCGGGATCCTGCTCATAGAGAAGCGCCGGGCGCCGATGTGGGCGCCGATGCAATCGCGGAGACGATCTCCTCCGGCAGGCCGAACCGTACGTTCTCCGGCATGACTTCCACCTCGTCTACAGAGCCGTATCCCTTGCTCTGCAAATAGGCAATGACCTCCTGCACCAGAATCTCGGGTGCGGACGCGCCGGCCGTGATGGCAACCGTCTGCACGCCTTCCAGCCACACTGGTTCAATATCATCTGCTTTATCAATCAGATAGGACTGCGTCCCGATCTTCTGCGAAACTTCCACCAGCCGATTGGAGTTGGAACTGTTTCGCGATCCTACCACCAGCACCAAATCCGCCTCATGCGCGACGTTCTTTACTGCCGACTGGCGATTCTCCGTAGCGTAGCAGATGTCCTGAGCATGGGGACCCACAATCTCTGGGAACCTCTTCTTCAGCGCCTCGATCATGTAGCGCGCCTCATCGAGCGAAAGTGTCGTCTGGGTCAGATAAGCAACCTTCTTGGGGTCCTCGACCACCAGATCTTCCACCTCCTTCACCGTCGAGACCACCTGAGTGACATCCGGAGCCTCCCCCTGCGTCCCCTGAATCTCCTCATGATCGCGATGCCCCACCAGCACCAGCGAATACCCCTGCTTGGCGAACTTGACTGCCTCAAGGTGTACCTTGGTGACCAAAGGGCAGGTTGCGTCGATCACCTTCAGATGCCGCTGTTGGGCTCCGTCCCGCACGGCCGGGCTTACCCCATGGGCGGAATAAATCACCCGTGCCCCTTCCGGCACCTCGTCCAGCTCATTGACAAAGATGGCACCCTTCTGGGCTAAATCATTCACTACATAGCTGTTATGTACAATCTCTTTGCGTACATAGATCGGCGCGCCAAAAGTATCCAGCGCAATCTGTACGATGTCAATGGCACGTACCACCCCGGCGCAAAAGCCCCGTGGCTTCAGCAACAGAACTCGTTTGGTGGCATTTTTGCCCTGGTTCTTACGGACGCTGTCGGCAGACACGGAAGGTTGACTCACCCTCCAAGTATACCTTCTTCATCCCTTTCGCGGCTCTGATTTACCCACGAACCAGGGAGGAATCAAACCGGCGAACCGCACCCAGCTCCCTATCTTCGCCGCCCTTGCGTCGACAGTGAAACCGGCTGAAAATTCCGGCTCCAGAAATGAAAATTTCGGCTCCAGAAAGTGGCGCAGCCCCAAAGATCTCACCCGTTCCAAATCCGGCATTCCCCTCGTCAGACCACTCTGCTGGCCCTCAACATCTGCTCGGCATGCCGCAGACTGGTCTCCGTCAGGCTGGCTCCAGAGAGCATTCGTGCAATCTCCTCCACTCTCTCCTCCGGCGTCATCTGCCGAATCCCGGTATGCGTTCTTCCTGCCCGCTCTATCTTCTCGATCAAAAAATGCTGGTCCGCAAACGCCGCAATCTGCGGAAGGTGCGTGATACAGATCACCTGCTGCGATCGGGAGAGCGTCTTCAGCTTCTGCCCTACAGCTTCAGCCGCACGTCCGCCAATCCCGATGTCGATCTCGTCGAAGATCAGTGTCCGCGGCAACGCCGTCCTTCCCCGCCGTAAACCAGCTCCGCCCCCTGTCTCAACACTCACCTTCAGAGCCAACATCACCCGACTCATCTCACCTCCGGAGGCGATCTCTGTCAGCGGCCTCAAGGGCTCCCCGGGATTGGTCGCAATCCGGTACTCCACCCGGTCCCATCCGGACGCCGTCCACTCCCGAGGGTTCTCCCGACCGGCATCCACCACCTCCACCTCAAACCGGGCTTGCATGGCCAGATCGTTGATCTGCCGCTGGCCGGCCTTGGCCAGCCTTGCGGCCGCCGCCCTTCTCTCAGCCGTGAGCCTCTCCGCCGCCTCGATGTACCTCGCGGCCAATGCGGCCAACTCCCGCTCCAACTCCGCCAGGCGAGCATCCCGGCTCTCCATCTCTTCCAACTTCGCTGCCAAATCCTTCGCAAACTCCATCACCTCGGCCAGGGTGCGACCGTACTTTCGCTTCAACCGTTCCAGTGCCGCAAGCCGGTCTTCGATCTCCACCAGACGCTCCGGCGAAGCCGCCACTCGGCCCTCAAAATCCCGCAGTGCCGCGGCAGCATCCTCCACACTCACCTTGGCAGCGGCCAACTGTTGCGCCGTCTCCCGGAAGGGCTCGTCAAATCGCGCCAGATCCTCCACATGGCGCAGCGCCCCCCCCAACAGGGCCTCTACGGAGACCTCAGCCTCGTAGAGCAACTCGCGGGCGGCAACGGCCGACGTATAAAGCTTCTCCGAGTTCGCGAGCACTCTCTTTTCAGCCTCCAGGCGCTGGTCCTCGTCCGGGTCCTGAATCTCCGCCATGGTAATTTCCCTGGACTGGAAGCTCCACAGATCGAGGAGCCGCAAACGGTCTTGCTCCTGGCCGCGCAGCGCCTCGATCTTCTCCTGCCGGTCCCTCCATTGCGTATAGGCTGCCTGCACCTCCTCGCTGCTGATCCCCGCAAAACGGTCCAGGAGCAGTTGCCGTTGCGCGCCGTCAAAGGCTACCAGCGTCTCCGACTGAGCATGCACCAGCGCAAGCTCTGGAGCCAGCAACCGCAGCACCCCCACTGTGGCTGGTTGATTGTTCACAAACACCCGCCCTTTACCGCTGCTCGCGATCTCGCGCCGCAGGAGAATTTCATCTCCCTCTGGATCAATCCCATTGACCTCCAAAATCTCTTCCGCCCCCGGGGTGCTCTCAAAAACGCAACCGAGCACCGCCCGCTCTGCGCCAAACCGGACAACGTCGCTGGAAGCTTTTCCGCCCAGGAGGAGCGCCAGAGCATCAATCAAGATCGACTTGCCGGCCCCCGTCTCGCCCGTCAGCAGGTTCAGCCCCGGTCCAAAGACCGCCACGGCATGGTCCATCACAGCATAGTTCTCAGCGCGGAGCTCTAACAGCATGTTTGGTCTCTTTCACGCAAGAGCATAGCAGGCGCCGCCGACTTTCTCGCGCTGGTCTCGGAAACTTTTGTGCTGCCCACGGCCAGGCGCGGGGGGTTTGGGCCATGTCCCCCTAAAATATCGTAAGGCGAGAATCTTTTCAGATTCCCCTATCCACACTTCACAGCCAATTACACTTGAGATTGACGCCTATGACACTGCTCGCCTTCGCTCTCCTCCAGCAAGACATCAATCAGGCTTCCAACAGCTTGCCCCTTGGACCCGCTCCCGCCGGCCAGTCTTCCAGCGCTTTGGTTGAGATCCTTCATAACAGCGGGGTCACTGCCGATGCCGTACTGCTGATCCTGTTGATCATGAGCGTCCTCTCCTGGGCGGTGATGCTCTCCAAGTGGAGATCTTTCAAGGCCGCTGACCAGCAAAATCGCCGCTTTCTGCGCGCCTTCCGCAAGTCCGGGCGGCTTAGCGAAATCGCCGCCATCTCCGAGCAGTTCAAACCCAGCCCGCTGGTGGCCGTGTTCAACGAGATCCATGAAGAGTACCAGCGCCAGAGCGGGGGCCGCGGCACGCCGCCCAATCCCCAGGGCCTGGAGCGCGCTGCGCAAACCGCCTCCAGCGAGGCCCTCACGCTGATGGAGCGGCGTATGAGCTGGCTGGGCACCATCGCACAGACTGGTCCGTTCGTGGGGCTATTCGGCACGGTCATGGGCATCATCGACGCCTTCCACGGGCTCGGCACGGAGGGAGCCGCCACCCTGCGCGCCGTCGCCCCAGGCATCTCGGAGGCTCTGGTCACCACCGCGGCCGGGCTAATCGTCGCCATCCCTGCGGTCATGGGCTACAACCAGCTAACCAGCCGGCTGCGCGAGTTCGCGGCTCGTATGGACGACTTTGGCCGGGAACTGCTCAACGCCATTGAGAACGCCGCGCTCTACCAGCCAAGCTCTCCATCGCCATCCTCAGATGATCCCCGCCGGAGGCCCTAGCTATGGCTTTCAGCGCCAATGGAAAGACCCAGACCGCCATGGCCGACATCAATATCACGCCGCTGGTCGACGTGGTGCTGGTTCTACTGCTCATCTTCATGCTCACCGCGCCGGTGTTGCAAAGCGGTATTCAGGTCGCTGTGCCGCATACTCGCATGGTCAAACAGCTTACGGAGGTTCACCTGGTCGTCACCATCGACAAGGAGCAGAATGTCTACCTCCAGGACAAGCCCGTCAATGTCCACGATCTGCCAGCCTTGCTGGCGGCGAACCCCAAAAATCAAAAGAACGTAGTCTACGTCCGCGCCGACCAGTCCGTTCCCTTCGGCGCCTTCGCGTCCGTCATGGATGCGGTCAAACAGGCCGGCATCATGAACATCAGTATCGTCACTCAGCCGCTACGGCAATAGCCCGTCGCAGACCGGTGCGGCCGCGGTGACTGAAACGAGCAGCGCGGTAGCATCCCGGTGCCCCGAGCAGGGCGATAGTGGAAATCCTATCTGATGCTGGCACCTTCAGCATCTGGCAACTGGAAGGACCCGAGCAAGACCACAACGACCATGAGCATGCAAGCCCTATCACGCGACCTGCCGGACGATCGGATCGGCAGCGGCCTGGCCGGCGCCATTGCTCTGCATCTACTGATCGCCGCTGCCTTGCTCGGCCTGGGCCTGTACCTCAACGAATCGACGAACAACTTCGGCGAGCACACATCTTCGGTTGGAGCCATCCAGGCATCCATGGTGTCCGCTCTCCCGTTACCCCAGAAGTTCAAGCCGATTCAGAACCAGGTGCTGGCGCCTCAGCAGGCCAGCGAAGCGGCGCTGCCACCCCCCAAAGCGGAGGCAGCGCCGCCGCCGCGCGAGACCGACATCGAGATCAAGCGCAAGACCCTTCCCAGGAACGTTGCTCCCGTTTATACGCCGCCGCCGCCCAGACACCCCCAGCCCACACCTCCTAGCCCCAAGGCCCAGACCGGTGAAAACGCCATGCAGCTTCCTGAAGCCACCCTGCAGACCGCCAACGGAACCGCCACGGTTACCGTTCAGAGCCGAACCCTGGGGGAACGTTACGGTTGGTACATTCAGATCATCAGTCAAAAAGTTCAGCAATATTACTCGCAGCAGTATCCAGACCCACGCAGCTCCGCGGGTAGAAGTGTCACAATCACCTTTTACGTGGATAATGGCGGCGCTCCAACCCGCGTTCGCATCCAAGCTCCCAGCGGCTCACCCACTCTGGATAGCGCCGGCATGCGAGCCGTGGAGGAAGTAGACACCTTCGGTCCCAACCCGGCCAACCAGCCGATTCCCATCGAATTTACCTTCAACTATCACAAATGACCTTCGAGGCTCCCAGTCTGAAGCAGATTTTCCTCATCTCGAACCAGCGCTCACGCTCGTCAGCGGCTATCGCGAGCGCGGGAAACCGGCATGCCCACCGCCTTCGCCCCGGATGCCTGCTTCCACACCCATCGAGCCGCCGCCCAGCGTGAATCAAAGTTGATCGATCCCTGCGTCGTTTTGGAGTGATGATGTCCTTTCAAAAGATCCATCCTGCGCCAATCTCCCGCCGCCATGGCCTGCTCAGGCTCATGACCGCGCTGCTGCCTGTCCTCTCTTTACCCTGGACCCATCCCTTGCTCGCGCAGGATTGGGTTCATTTAACCGCCGGCAGCAACAACTCTGAGGTTCGTCTGGCCGCGGCTAACTTCGAACCCATCGCCGGCGACCCGACGACCCTGGTGGACAAGCAGACCTTTGACACGGTTCTGTTCTCGGATCTGTCCAGCGCCGGCATCTTCGCGATGGTCTCCAAGAGCCTGGCTCCGCAGGCTACCCCAGGCTCGCCCTCTGAGATCAATTTGGGGCTTTGGGCTCAGGCCCCTACCAGCGCCGCCATGGTGGCCTTTGGCAATATCAGCATTCAGAACGGCAACCTGGTGGCCAACGGCTTTCTGGATGACACGCGAAACTCCCAGTATCCCCAGGTCTTCGCCAAACAATACGTCGCCCCGGCGAGCGACCAGTCCGCCCGCGAGCTAGCCCACCAGTTCGCCGACGACATCATCTTTCGCCTGGGCGGCGGCGTACCCGGCATCGCCGAATCCAAAATCTTCTACGCGCAGCGCACCAGCAGCGGCGACAAGGAGATCTGGATGATGGACTATGATGGCGCCAACAAAGTGCAGCTTACCCACCTGGGCGAGGACTCCATCTCCCCGGCTGTCTCGCCCGACAACTCTTTGGTCGCCTTCAGCACCCTTACCCGCAATGGCTTTGAGCTGCGCATGTACTCTTTGCTGCTGGGCCGTCTGGTCCACTTCACAGACGTCGGGAGCGCGAATGTATCCCCCGCCTGGGCTCCAACCGGCCAGCAGCTTGCTTTCTCCTCCTCACGCTCCGGGAGTTCGGAGATCTGGATCTCCGATCCCCAGGGATCTCTTTGGCGTCAAATCACCAACTACGGCGGTCTGGATGTCGCCCCTTCCTGGAACCCCAAAACCGGTACTCAGATCGCCTTCATTAGTGGTCGAACCGGCCTACCGCAGCTCTACATCATGGATGCAGACGGCTCGGGCGTCACACGCATGACCGACGGCGGCTATGCGACCTCCCCATCCTGGTCGCCCAACGGTCAGTTCATCGCCTTCGCCTGGGACCGTCACTACGGCCCTGGCGCTCCGGGAGGTCAGGACATCTATGTCATGGAAGTTGCCACCAAACGCTGGATTCAACTCACCCACGACATTGGCCGCTGCGACTTCCCCACCTGGAGCCCGGATGGCCGTCACATCGCCTTTGCCAACTCTCCCGATGGCCACGACAACCACACCCGCATCGTGTCCATGCTCGCCGACGGCACCCAACAGCAGAAGCTCACCAGCTTCGGAGCTGACATGCCCAACTGGAGCTGGAAGTAAAGAAATCTCAATGTCACCGAAAAGCCGCTGCCGGTCGCCGAAGCTCCTGGAACCAGGCCGAGAAACCAAACGGGATGCAAACCAAAGCGCCCTGCGCCATGAGTCATGGGATCCTGGCGCGCCTCCGCAGAGTTGCAACGAGACTCCTTGATCCGGACGGAAGTTCCCTCGCAATTTGGGGACACTTTCAGGTAGAAGTGGATGAATGAGCGAAGGTTGGCCAAGTTGGAGGTCTGCTGGGGGCCTGCCTACAGTTTGGGCAGGGTAAGTTTGAGGGCCTGC
>JAJYZE010000058.1 GCA_021800195.1 Acidobacteriota bacterium | reverse complement strand
GCCCAGGCGGCGCATCGCCGGATCCCGCCGCCGCAGAGCCGAATCCCACCCTGGATCCCACCTTGGGACCGCCCGCGCTCCCCAGCCGCTCCAGCAACATCAGCGCGCCCAGCAAAATCAGCAGGACGGCGGCCGAGACGCCGCCGCTGACCGCGACGTTGGCCGCGTGCAGCGCCAGCAGCACCGCCAGCGCCAGCAGCAGAATGGGCAGACGGATGGCGTTCAACATCCGGCCCCGGAGGCGCAGACGGCGAACCAGCACCCAGATCGAGAGACCAGCGAAGAACAGCGGCGCCCACCAGTCGTTCACCCTCCAGTCCGGCAGAAGGTTGGCGAGCAGGATGAGCACTCCCAGCCCGATCAGCCACAGGGCGCCTGCCGGAACCCGCCGGCCCGGCGGCGCAGGGAAACTCTGCGCTCCCGCGCCGGTAAACGTGTCAGCGTAGGCCGGCTGCCCCCACCCGCTTGCCCCCTGCGGACCCGCGGCTCCCGACCCCGCAGCGGGCATGGAAGCCGGCGGAACTACCCGGTTCGGCGCCGCAAAAGCCGACGGAGACACATAGCCGGTCCAGCCCGGAGCCGCACTCATGGGAGCCATACTCGCCGGAGTTGGGTTCAGCGCCGCGGAGGTAGCCGGCGGCACAGCCGGAGTAGGAGGGTAGGCCGTCGACGGCGCAGCCGGAGTCTCCGCGGCAGCCCAGCCCGAGCCCGGCGCGGGGTAACCGGTCGAGGACGCGGCATTCGCCGCGGGCGGAGCCGGCGGCGCGGGCGCGACTCCGCTCCAGTTTTTGTCCAGGTTCATCCGTTCGCCAAGATCGTTGAAGCCAAAGGCATTGGGTAGCGGCAAGCCATCGCGCCGGGCCACAGCCGTGTGATAGGCCTCAAAGGCCATGTAGAAGATCCATCCCCAACAAAAGATCCACCCCAGACCGCTCACATTGTTGGCCACAAACGTGAGCATCACAAAGATCGCCAGATGCACGATGCCTTTGACGAACTGGCCGTTATACATCGCCCCCACCCCGGGGATGAAGCCCAGAACGGCGGCCAGCGCAGGCCGCGGCTCATCGCCCGGAACCGTGGGGGCAGCGCTGATGGGGGCGGCGCCGATGGGCGAGCCCGCCACCACCCGTGCCGTCAGGCAAGGTTCGCAGAAGACACCCCCCCCCACGCGGCGCACCGTCAGCTCGGTCAGGGAAGATCCGCAGTCCTGGCAGAAGCCGGCTCGCACAGCCGCTGCATCCGGCGCGGCCGGAGCGCCGGCGCTGCCGCCTGCGATCTCGGGAGCGCTCTGCTCGTCGATTTTGCCAGGATCGTTGTCCATGCTCGCCAGTCCTTCTGTTCTCCATTTCAGGGTTTCGCTTCTGGGTTTCGCTTCTGGGTTTCGCTTCTGGGTTTCGCTTTCGGGAGTCCGGCTCCTCCCGTCGGCCCGCTGCTTCTCCACCCGGCCTCCCCACTCGGTTTGAATTCCTCTCCGGCCGGCGGGGTTCGATTCCAGCCCGCCGGGTCTCTCGCTCCTGTTCTCCCTCTACCGGCGCTGGTCCGGAGACTCGCCGTTCATCTCGTCTTCACTGCGCAACTCGTTGAGCTGCGACTCCATCTGATACACCGCGCGATTGTTCTGGAACAACCGGGCCGCGCTCGCATCAGCATCCGCCACAGTCCGCTTGAGCACAGAGAGACTCAGGTTCCCGGTCCTCAGATCTCGCAATCGCACCCCGATCAGATTCCATGTCAGGGCGATGGAGAAAAAGGCCATCGCCACCGTCATCGCCAGGCGGGGCTGCGCCGGCATCGCCCACAGCGACGCCAAGTGCGCCTGGGCGCGCTGGGTCAAGCTGCGGGCCTCCAGGCTTTTTGTTGCCAGGCCCCGCGTCCTGCGGAGCCGGCCAAAGGCCGGCCCCTCTGCATTCTCGGTTCCCTCCAGATTCAGCAAGGAACCCGGCGCCACCGCTCCAGCCCCGCGCCCGGAGCAGCCCGGATCCGGCCCGGGCAGCAGCGCCGTCCCGGCAACGGGCTCCCGCTGCGGCTTGGCCGGAGCTACCCTGGGGGCGGAGTGCTCGCCCTGGGCCTGGGCGCCGGCTGCGCTGGTCACGGCAAGAACTCTGGCCAGCAGATCGGCTGGCGGCTCCAGCATCTGGCTCTTCAGCAGGCTCAGCCACGCCTCGCCGCGCTGCGCCTCCGCCAGTTCGCTCCGGCAGGCCGCGCAACCGGCGATGTGCCGCTCAAAGACCGTCCGCTCGGCCCCCTGCAGCGCGCCGTCGATCGCCTCCGCCAGCAAGGTCCGGCACATCCGGCAAGCCTTCGGAAGGTGCTCCTCGCCCTGCGCCTGCGTGCTCTCCGGCTGGAATTGGCCTCTCTTCGCCACTTACATCACCTGCCCTTCCAAACAGCGCAGCAACCGGGCCAGTTCGCCTCTTCCCCGGCTGATCCGGCTCTTCACCGTTCCCTGCGGAACCCCCAGGACGGCGGCAATCTCTTTGTAATCCATCTCCTGAAGATCGCGCAAAATCACCGCCTCGCGCAGCTCCGGAGACAGGCGCCCCAGGGCCTTCTGAATCTGGGCGCGCAGCTCGACGCCCGCCAACTGCTGCTCCGGGCTTCTTCCTCCATCGGCCAGCCGGTGCACCTTGCGCGGGCCATCCTCTCCGCCCTCCTGGCTCTCATCCAGCGAGTCGCTGGCGCGGTCCATGCGCGATCGCCGGTAGTGATCCACCAGCATGTTCCGGGTCAGGGTGGTCAGCCAGGTGGTAAAGCCACCCCGCTCCGCATCAAAACTTTCCAGGTTGCGATACATCTTGAGAAGCGCCTCCTGGGTCAGATCCTCGGCTTCGCTCTGCGAGCCGGTAAAGCGGTAGCAAATGGCATACACTCTGCGCTGCTGCGACCGCGCCAGTTGCTCCCATGCGCCGGAGTCTCCCTCCAGACAGCGCCTGACCAGAGCGGCCAGCGCCCTCTGTTCGGTCTCCAGAGCGACCCGGCCAGACTGCGCCGGCGCGCCAGACTGAACAGGTCGGAAAGCCTGCGTCCGGGAGCGCTGCTCTGGCTCTTCAGGCGGCATGTATGCCTCCTCCACAAGGCTCCGGGGGAGAATCTCCTGATCCTGCGGCTGGACCTGTGGCTTCCTCTCCCCGGCCGCCGTCCTGTTCCCCGCCCTCAAAAGCGCGCTCGTCCGCTGTGCCGCCTGGCCCGGCGGCACAGCCGCCCGCACCTGAAGGACTCTGTCCCGCCCGGGCACATCCGCCGGAATGGTTGCAGCCGCCATAGTTTCCCATACGCACGGCTGGCCCGTCCGGTTCCGCAAAGGCCGCCTGACGCCGGCTGAGGTCGCGGCTACGGCTCCGGCTGCGGCTCCGGCTTGATCACTCCGCAGGCGATCCGGTTGCCGGTATCTCCGTAGGGATCAGTCCTCTGATCATCGGGCCGGCGGTGGATGACGATGGATGTTCCGCCGTGGCGAAAGAGCGAGTCCGGAGCATTGGGATCCAGAGAGATCGTGCTCAAAATGTACGTCGCCTCGCCCTGATGATCCTCATCGATGGAGATCCCCCCGGGGAAGTCTCCATTGTGATGTCCCTTGGGATTGAGAAATCCATGCTCCTTTCCACTCGGATTGAAGTGCCCTCCGGCACCCTCGAAGTCCGGTCGGTCGCAGACCGGATTCTCGTGAAGGATGATAGCGTGCTCGCCAAAGCGCACGTTCTGGAGAGCGAGGTGAACCTTCACCCCTTTCTTGACGGTCTGGAAGGTGGCATAGCCGGCATCCTGCCCGTAGGAGTTGATCAGCCGCACCTTGATCTTATTGGGGATCTTCTTGGGCCCGGCCGGGACCTGCGCAGCCGCCGCCAGACCCGTGGCCAGACCCGCCGCCAGACCCGTGGCCAGACCCGTGGCCACAACCGAGACCCCAACCGTGGCCAGCAGCAGTCGGAGCCACAGCCGATTCCTTCGCATCGGGAAACCTCCTTGGAAAGCCTCCGCCGGGCGCGCCCGGATTATCCAGTTATCCACCGTTGGCCTGCAAGTTAAGATAGGCCCTGATATGGCGGATTCACAAACTCCCGGGGTTCTGGAAGTGATCACCGGCCCGATGTTCTCCGGCAAGAGCGAGGAGTTGATCCGCCGCCTCAAGCGCGCCCGCATCGCCCGCCAGCGGGCTCTCTGCTTCAAGCCGGACATCGATCACCGCTATCACCAGACCTCCATCGCCAGCCACAGCTCCCTGACCCATGAAGCGACTCCGGTCGCCAGCCTGGAAGATCTGCGGGCCGCCCTCTATCCGCAACTGGACCAAGCCGACGTGATTGGCGTCGATGAGGTCCAGTTCTTCCCCGCCGCCATCCTTGCCCTGGCGACGCAACTGATCGCCCTGGGCAAACGGGTGATCATGGCGGGCCTGGACACCACCTTTGCCGGGGAGCCCTTTGGCCCGGTGCCCAACCTGATGGCCATCGCCGACACGGTGACCAAGCTCTCCGCGGTCTGCATGGTCTGCGGAGCCGCAGCCATTCATACCCAGCGCCTGAGCCACAGCCGCGAGCTGGTGGTGGTGGGAGCCGCGGGTCTCTATGAAGCGCGCTGCCGGGCCCACTTCCATCCTTTTGTGGAGAGGCAAGTCTCGGAGCAGCTCAAGCTGCCCGCGCTGTAGCGGCCGCGCAAACCTATCGCCCCGCCATCGCCACGGCGCTGCCCAGTGCCGCGGCCAGGGCCAGCGGCATGGCCACCATGCCCAGCTTGAAAAACGTCCACCCACTCATTTCGATCCCCTCCCTGCGCAGCGCGGTGAGCCACAGAATCGTCGCCAGCGATCCGGTCACAGAGAGGTTCGGCCCCAGGTCGATGCCCAACATCGCCGCCTGGGCCATCAATCCATGCGCGTGCGCCGCCTGAACCGCGCCGCCGGCGATCAGCCCCAAAGGCAGATTGTTCACCAGATTGTTGAACACGCCCAGCGCCAGCCCTACGGCCATGGCCGCAGCACCGTCAGGCAGGCGCTGCGCCTCCACCAGCCAACCCTGCATGATCTTCAAGGCCCCGTGAGCCTCCGCTACGTTGACCAGCACAAACAGGCCGGCCACCAGCAGAATCGTGCTCCAGCTTACCTCCCGCAACAGCGGCCGCGGATCTCTCCGCTCATAGAGCGAGGCAGCGGCGGCGATCGCCAGCCCAGCCAGCAGCGTGGGCAGGCCCAGCTCCATCCGCAGCGCGGAGGCTGCCAGCAGCACCAGGATCACCAGCCCCAGCCCCCACAGGACCAGCCTTCCCCCGGCGCTGAGCGTCACCCGCTCCACCTGCTCCTGAATGGCGCCGTCCAACTGCTTGCGGAACATCACCCGCAGCACGGCGAAGGTCATCCCGATGGCCGCCAACGACGGCACCGCAAACAACCGCAGCCACAGCACCAGCGGAGGCATGCCGGCGTGGAAGACCACCAGATTCGCGGGATTGGAGATGGGCAGAACAAAGCTGGCTGCGTTGGCCATCAGGGCGCAAAGAAACAGATACGGCAGAGGAGACAAGCGCGCCTTGCGCACCACTGCCAGAATCGCCGGCGTCAGCACCACGGCCGTGGCATCGTTGGAGAGCAGCGCCGTCACCAGAACGCCCACCAGGGTGACCGTGGCGAACAGACGCGAGCAGGAGCCTTTGGCGTCCCGCATCGCCAGCGAAGCGAGCCAGTCGAAGACCCCGTGGCTGCGCGCCAGCTCGGCAAGCAGCATCATGCCGATCAGGAACAGGGACACATCCGTGCCCTGGGCAACGGCATGCAGCGCGGCCTTGACCGAGGTCTGGCCCAGCGCGATCAGCAGCAGCGCCCCTGCACCAACCCACCAGGCCTCCGCCACCTGCAACGGACGCAGCAGCATGAGCAGCAGGCTGAGGGCCACAATAGACGGCAGCAGGATGGCGGACCAAGAGACGTGAGAGATCAGCGTGGGCATGCAGAGTTCATTCTCGCAAAGGGCGCCTCACTGCGCACCAGCCTGGTCCGCACCAGCTGCGCGGCGCAGGTCCTGAACCAGACGGGTGACTGCTCCGCAATCGATGGTATGCGCCGCCAGACCGGCGCCGCTGGGCAGATCCTTGGCCAGCCCGGCAACCACCAGCACCGCGGCGGCGTTCAGCACCGCCACGTCCCGGGGCGGACCTTTCCGGCCGGCGAAGATCTCGGTCAGGATGATCGCATTCCGGGCCGCGTTCCCGCCCTGCAAGGCGGCCAGCGGAGCGCGTTGAAGGCCGCAGCTCTCCGGCGTGAGCGTGTACTGCCGAATCACTCCGTTCCGCACCTCGGCAACTTCACTGGGCCCGGAGATCGCCAGCTCATCCAGCCCCCCATCGCCATGCACCACCATGGCGTGCCGAATCTCCAGCATCGTCATCGCCTGCGCCACCAGGGGAACCAGCCGCGACTGGTAGACGCCCATCACCTGGCGGCGCGCGCCGGCTGGATTGAGCAGCGGACCAAGGATGTGCAGGACGGATCGCACCCCCAGCGCCCTGCGCACCGGAGCCACCACCCTGAGCTGAGGATGATGGGCCGGAGCCAGGAGAAAGGCGAAACCCTGCCGGCGCAGCATGCGGACGGCCGCGTCAGGCTCAAGTTCGATCGGAATTCCCAGCGCCTCCAGAACGTCCGCCGAGCCGCAGCGCGAGGTGATGGCGCGATTCCCATGCTTGGCTACGCGAGCCCCGGCTGCGGCGGCGATCAGCGCCGCGGCCGTGGAGATGTTGAAGCTGCCGCTGGAGTCGCCACCGGTGCCGCAGGTGTCCACCAGATGCTCCCGCTCTTGGTCGTCGAGCGCAAGCATCTTTGCCGAGCCGCGCAGCGTCCGGGCAAAGCCGGCGATCTCCCCGGACGTCTCTCCGCGTCCCGCCATCGCGCCCAGCAAGGCAGCCATCTCCATCTCACTTGCCTCTCCGGCAAGGATGGCGCGCATCAACGCCGATGCCTCCTCAAATGAAAGAATCTGTTGTTCTTCGAGGATTCGGCGCAGATGGTCGGTGATGGGCATCGCCCCTCCAAGCGTATCATTCAAAGAGCAGAGAGAGTGCGATGACGCCACCGGCGTCCTCGCCCGCATGAGGCGATGCCCCACAGCTTCGTTTACCGGAACTGTATGGGACTCATGAGCATTTGGAGCTTGAAGATGTGCTGCCTCGCACCTTCACCCAACTTGAGACGCTGGAGATGGAATGAAGATCCACGAATACCAGGGGAAAGAGATACTACGCAACTTTGGAGTCGCGGTTCCCGAAGGCGAGATGGCGACCACGCTGGAACAGGCCTACACCGCAGCCGATCAACTTTTTTCCAGCGGCCACAAGGTGGTGGTGGTCAAGGCGCAGATTCACGCCGGTGGACGTGGCAAGGGCGGCGGGGTCAAGCTGGTCAAGACGTTGGAAGAGGCGGCGGCAGCTTCCAAGGCCATCCTGGGCATGCAACTGGTCACCCACCAGACCGGACCGCAAGGGCAGCGCGTGCGCCGTCTGCTGATTGAGGCTGGATCGGCCATCGACCGCGAGCTCTATCTCGGATTAGTGGTGGACAGAGCGTCCGGCCAGGTGGTGTTCATGGCCTCCCCGGCCGGGGGCATGGAGATTGAGGAGGTCGCCCACGAGACACCCGAGAAGATCTACAAGGAATACGTGGATCCGAGAACCGGATTTCAGCCTTACCAGGCGAGGAAGCTGGCCTTCAAACTCGGCCTGCAACCCAGCCAGATCGGCGAAGCCGTGAAGTGCATGATGGGCATGTACCGGGCCTTCCTCGACTCCGACTGCACCCTGATGGAGATCAACCCCTTCATCTCCACCAAAGACCACAAGCTGCTGGCGCTGGACTGCAAGATGAACTTCGACGACAACGCCATGTTCCGGCACAAGATGCTGCGGGAGTTGCGGGACATCTCAGAGGAGGATCCCCTGGAGGTGGAGGCCAGCAAGTACGCGCTGAACTACATCAAGCTGGACGGTTCCATCGCCTGCATGGTGAACGGCGCGGGTCTGGCCATGGCCACCATGGACATCATCAAGTACGCCGGAGGCGCGCCGGCCAACTTTCTCGATGTAGGCGGAGGAGCCTCGCAGGAACAGATTGAGAACGCCTTTGGCATCCTGCTGAGCGACTCCAATGTGAAGGCCATCTTCATCAATATCTTTGGTGGAATCCTGCGCGTGGATGTGTTGGCGCAGGGCGTGGTGAACGCGGCCCGAAACCTGAACGTCTCTCTGCCCATCGTCCTGCGGCTGGAGGGCACCAACGTGGAAGAAGGAAGGAAGATCCTGGCGGAGTCCGGGCTGAACTTCCAGGTGGGCGCCACCATGAAGGAGGCCGCGGACCTGGTGGTTGCAGCCGCCGGCGGCGCCACGCGGCAGCAAAACTAGCCGTCCCCCACAGCCGGCTCTTCCCGGCAGAACAGCAGAAATCGTCGTCGCCTCTCTGGCAGCATCCCACAGCAAGAGGAAAAGAGAGAGCATCCGACAGACAACATCGCCCCGGCAGATCGACTCTCGCAAGACGTTCTCCCAGTCACCATCTGCCGCCAGCGCCCTCAACAGCAAGTTTCCAAGGAGAGAATAGGTACATGTCAGTACTCGTCGGCAAAGGAACTCGGCTCATTGTGCAGGGAATCACCGGACGTGAAGGATCGTTTCATGCCCGGGGCTGCGCGGACTATGGAACCAAGGTTGTCGGTGGCGTCACGCCCGGCAAGGGAGGCATGATCCACGAAGGTTGGCCGGTGTTCAACACCGTGGAGGAGGCGGTCCGCGAGACTGGCGCCAACGCCACCGTGATCTTTGTACCCCCGCCCGCAGCCGCGGATGGAATTCTGGAGGCCGCAGCCGCCGGCATTCCCCTCATCGTCTGCATCACGGAAGGAATTCCCGTGCTGGATATGGTGCGTGTCTGGGAGGTCGTGAAGAACTCCAGGTCGCGGCTGATCGGACCCAACTGTCCCGGAGTCATCTCGCCGGGCAAAGCTAAGATCGGCATTATGCCCGGACTGATTCACAAGGAAGGTTCCGTCGGCATCATCTCCCGCTCCGGGACCCTGACCTATGAGGCGGTCTACCAGTTGTCTGAGCGCGGCATCGGGCAGTCCACAGCCATCGGCATCGGCGGCGACCCTATCGTTGGAACCACCCATGTGGACGCGCTCAAGCTGCTCAATGAGGATCCCGACACCGAGGCGATCGTCATGATTGGAGAGATTGGCGGCAGCAATGAGGAGGCCGCCGCCGCGTACGTCCGCGAGCATGTCAAAAAGCCGGTGGTGGGCTTCATCGCCGGACAGACAGCCCCGCCGGGGCGGCGCATGGGCCACGCGGGAGCCATCATCTCCGGTGGCGAAGGAACTGCGCAGAGCAAGATGGAGGCGATGCGTGCGGCCGGAATCCACGTGGCCGTTTCGCCCGCCGAGATCGGCGCGACCATGCAGCGGGTGATGGGCAAGTAGCCCGCCGGGGAGCCTGGATGTCTCCGCAAGCCGCGCCGAAGCAGCCAGCTTTGGCGCGGTGTTTGGGTCCTAACGGCCCTGCGCGCGGGAGTAATAGGCCCACGCAATCGCGAACATGATGGCAACCATCAGCGCCAGCTCGGCGTGCGGCCGGTTGTGATAGTGCAGGTTGACGATGGCGTCGAAGGTCCAGGCTGCGGAACCAATCGCCCAAATCCATGCTGTGCGGCGCATCCTCTCTCCAGGGAGCCTTCCCTCAGCGCCCTCGGGATCGCTGGGATCCATCTCCCAAGCCTAAAACCCACCCCGGGCGCAGCATATGACGGTCTTGAGTCAATCCCCAATCCGCCGTCCGGCTCCTGCGTGGCAACAGACTGCCGGCAGGCGGCGCAGGGGCACTCCGTCCTCTTCGCGCTGCGTGCGATTCCGCTCGGCGTGACAGCCCGCCGTCTCCTCCGATAGACTTGACGCCGTGCCGATGGCTCGAAAAGCTTACCCGGTAAGCCTTGGGTTCCCGATTTCGCGAGCCCGCCGCCGCATGCAACACTGCCTGTCAACCTTCTGTGCCACTTCGCCCTTGAGGAGATTCAGCGTGCGCCGTTCCCAGCTAACCGCCAACTTCGCCCCCCTGACCGCCGGCTTCGTCCTTGCGGCCGCCGGCTTTGCTCTCGTCACCCCCTCGCTCTCGGCGCAGAGCAGCGCGCAACCCCACTGGGTTGCAAGCTGGTCCACCGCGCCGGTGGCGGAGGTCAACCGGGAAGATGCCTTCACCGTGCCGACCACGCTTCGCCAGATCGTTCACCTCTCCCTGGGCGGTTCCACGATCCGCGTGACGCTGACCAATGAGCAGGGCGTGAACCCCCTGAACATCGGCGCGGCCGCGGTGGCACTCCCTGCGTCGGACTGGAGCGGCGGAGCCATCCAGCCGGGCTCCTCTGTCCGGCTCAGCTTCAACGGCAAGCCCTCCATCACCATTCCTCCCGGCGCGGTCGCGGTAAGTGATCCTGTCAACTTGACAGCCGCTTCGCTCTCGAACCTGGCCATCACGCTCAGCATTCCCTCCCAGAGGATCGCCACCATCACCCAGCATGGGCTCGCGCTCCAGACCAACTACGTGTCCGGCGGCTCGCCGATCGACGCCGTCACGCTGAACAGCCCCAGCAAGATGAGCTACTACGACTTTCTCAAGGATGTCGAGGTGGCAGCGCCGCACGGAGCCACTGTAGTTGCCTTTGGCGACAGCATCACCGACGGCTGGCACAGCACCAGCGGGGCAAACGCCACCTGGCCGGATGATCTGGCCGCCCGCCTGCAGGCAGACCCCGCCACCCGCAATCTGGGCGTCATCAACATGGGTATCGGCGGCAATCGCGTGCTGCACGACGGCTTCGGCCCCAACGCTCTCTCCCGCTTTGACAGCGAGGTGCTGGCGCCTCCGGGCGTCAAATACCTCATAATTCTGGAGTCGATCAACGACATCGGCGTCGCCTACAATTCCACCAACCCCCATGACATCGTCACCGCGCAGGATCTGATCACCGGCATCGCGCAGATGGCCGCGCGCGCCCACGCCCACGGCATCAAGGTCTTTGGTGCCACGCTGACGCCCTACATGGGCGCCGGGTACTCGTCCCCGGCCGGCGAGGCCGTCCGCCAAGCTGTCAACCACTGGATACGCACCACCCGGCAGCTTGACGGCTTTGTCGACTTCGCCAAAGCCACGCGCGACCCCGCCAACCCCGGCGCCTTCGCTCCGGCCTACGACAGCGGCGATCACCTGCACCCCAACGACGCCGGCTTCCGCGCCATGGCTGCCGCGATCAATCTCAACTTCTTTCGCAAACCGTAGTCCACTCACAGACCGCTAACGGCTCCAGCGGAAGCAGGCTTCCAGCCAGCAACCTCGAATCTGTGGACGCGCAGAGCAGATTTTGGCGAAAGACAACACGCACTCCTCCATGCACGCCCGTCCATCGCCTCATCCGGAGGGGTCAGCTTCCCAGGCTGACCCTCCTTCGCTCTGCCTGCAAGGATCGGGCGCAGCCGCCCAATGTTGCGCCTGAAGCACCCCCCTTCCCAGGTGCCTCTGTCATTGCGCGCAGGCCTGCAATCGAAAGGTTCGCAGCGGCGCCAATCCCGACACAGTTACTTCTCCACACTGACGGCTATCGTCAGGCTCTGCGAGATGCCCCCTCCCGTGGCGCTGATCGTCACCATCGACGTACCCATCGGCGTCTGGTCCTGCAAACCGCCGCATCCCGCCAAAGCCCGGAGCGAGACCATCAGGTGGCTCGCCGGCACCGGGACGTCGAGAAACGCCTGCAGTGGCGATTGGACGTGGTGATGAATGAAGATCAGGACCGCACCAGGGCCGGAAATGGCGCGCACAATCTGGCCGTACTGCGCCACATGGCCATCAACGCCATGCAAACGGAAGGGTCCAAAGGCTCTCTGCGCGGAAAATTCAAACGCGCCGGCTGGGATGACCGTTTCTTATTCAAACTCCTGGAGGCGTTTTGAAATGCGTTTGCCCGGGCCCCGACACCCTATGATATTGAAGAATGAAGAATGAGGCATGACGATGCGCCAATTCCCTCGTAGATGCTGGATACTGAGCAGACACGGAGGCAACCGTGACAAATGATCCCAAATTGCCGCGCCGGGAGTTTCTCAAGCAGGCAGCGGTCACCCTTGGCACAGCGGCACAGCCCGCCCGCTGGCCACTGCCGGGCAAAGCAGTGGCTGCAGAAGCGGCGGGCGGAGCAGCTTCGAGCTTTGCACCTTCCGGAAAGGTTGCGTATCCAAGGGTCTTTGAGGGCTCCCATTTGAAGATGATCTCCTTCCCTTTGGGAGGCGTAGCCGCCGGCAGTCTGGGCCTTGGCGGCCGTGGCCAACTGCGTGACTGGGAGATCTTCAATCGCCCCAATCAGGGATTCTCGCCCCCATATGCCTTTCCCTCGATCTGGGCACAGTCCGGTGACGCTCCGCCCATCGCGCATGTGCTGGAATCGCGTCTTCTTCCTCCCTATCAGGGAGAAGACGGACTGGGTTCGCAAAACGCGCCGGGACTGACTCGTCTGCAGGGTGCAACCTTCACCGGCGAGTATCCGCTGGCGCATATCGATTTTC
>JAJYZE010000057.1 GCA_021800195.1 Acidobacteriota bacterium | reverse complement strand
GCCTACGCCATCGGCGTCGCCGATCCCGTCAGCATCCGCATCGACACCTTTGGCACCGGCACGCTGCCCGAAGCCACGCTCATCGAACTGGTGCGCGAGAACTTCAGCCTTACGCCCAAAGGTATCATCGAGAGCCTGAACCTGCGCCGTCCCATCTTCAAGCAGACCGCGGCCTACGGCCACTTTGGCCGCAGCGGGGAAGCCTTCACCTGGGAGGCCACCGACAAGGCGGCGGCGCTCAAGGCCGGTGCCAACGCGGAGCTGGCTGCGAAGTAAACGTCAAGGTAGATGGCAACAGCAGAGGGCGAGCCGAGAGGGCTCGCCCTCTGCTGTTGCCGGCGCCTCGTGCTCTCAAGCCTCTTCCGGCTGTCCTGGCTGCGCCTGCAGAGTCTGGAAATCTTCCCCGCGAAATAGAGAAGGGCCCGCCGCCAGTTTCAACGGCAGGCCCAGAGATGGCCGCAGGAACGAACCATTGCCTCACCGTGCGACCGTGAACTCAAGATTCATGTCCGCCGCGGTGGGCTGACCGTCGATGGTGGCAGGACGGAAGTGCATCTGGTTGACGGCCTCAACCAGACGATTGTCCACAAACGGGTCGAACGTCTTGATCACCCGGATGTTCTCGGCTTGACCTTTCTTGTTGACGGTGAGCGAGAGCCCGACCTGGGCGCCCTCGGGAAGTAGATCAATCAAGGTACTGTCCGGCAGGTAGAGCACCGGAGCACCCAGCAGCGCTGGAGGGACCGCTCCAGAACTGACACGAACCGGGGTTGGGTTGGTGGCGCCGTCGGCTGGGGCACTGGCTTTCGCCGCCGTGGATAGAGTCAGCATGGAAAGAACAAGACTGGCTGCAATGATTCGGCTCACTGAAAACCTCCTTGGCGACGATAGTCACCGTCACCATTCTCGTTCCAGCGTAATACGATTGTCAAGAAAAAAATCTAATCAATTGATTCTAGGCATCTTCGAAATCAGAAACATTCAGTTTTTGATGGAACAATCTAAAATATCGTTCCGCCGTCTACCGGTGGTTCTCTCCGCCTTCGGACAACGGCGCGCTTGGGTCCGCGCCTTCTGCTCCGGGGCAACCTCCGGGGCAACCTCCGTGGCAACGGACGGCCGGATCCCCGGCTCGGAAGCTTCGCGCCCGAGGCTCACAACATGCAACAAGGGCGAGCCGGAATGGCTCGCCCTTGTTGCGTCCAGAGGTCGGTCTTCAAAAGCGGATCGGGCCGCTAAAGCGCTTTCAGTGCAGGTGTAACGCGACGCTTCGACCTCCATGGGCGTTTTCCCCAATGAAAACGCCCATACCATGGAAGTCGAGGCATTGGGTACACCTTACACTGAAACTGCTTTAGCGGTAGATCTCGTTGTTGGATTCGCGAAACTCGCGCGCCTTCTCCGCCATGGCCGCATCCAGCTCTTGCTGGTCCTGGCTATCCTGCTGGCCATAGGTCTCGCGAATCTCCTGGGTGATCTTCATGGAGCAGAACTTGGGACCACACATGGAGCAGAAGTGAGCTGTTTTGGCGCCTTCGGCGGGAAGCGTCTCATCGTGATACTCGCGCGCCCGATCCGGATCGAGGCTGAGATTGAACTGGTCCTCCCAACGGAACTCGAAACGCGCCTTGGAAAGGGCGTTGTCGCGGAGTTGGGCTCCAGGCCATCCCTTGGCCAGGTCTGCGGCGTGCGCCGCCACACGGTACGTCACAATCCCGGTGCGCACGTCTTCGCGGTCCGGCAATCCCAGATGCTCCTTGGGCGTCACGTAGCAGAGCATCGCCGTGCCGTACCAGCCGATCTGAGCCGCGCCGATGGCGCTGGTGATGTGGTCATATCCGGGAGCAATGTCGGTTACCAGCGGTCCCAGCGTGTAGAAGGGAGCCTCCATGCAGTGCTTGAGCTCTTCGGTCATATTCTCTGCAATCATTTGCATGGGGATGTGACCTGGTCCTTCGATCATCACCTGCACATCGTGTTTCCAGGCCTGCGCGGTCAACTCGCCCAGGGTGCGCAGCTCCGCAAACTGGGCTTCGTCATTGGCGTCATAGATCGATCCCGGACGCAGCCCATCGCCCAGGCTGAAGGAGACATCGTAGGCCTTCATGATCTCGCAGATCTCTTCGAAGTGCGTATACAGGAAGTTCTCCTGGTGGTGGGCCAGGCACCACTTGGCCATGATCGAGCCGCCACGCGAGACGATGCCCGTCATACGCCGCGCGGTGAGCGGAATCCAGGCAAGACGGACACCGGCGTGCAGCGTGAAGTAGTCCACGCCCTGCTCGGCCTGCTCGATCAGCGTGTCGCGCATCAGCTCCCAGGTAAGCTCTTCGGCGCGGCCTCCCACCTTCTCCAGCGCCTGATAGACCGGAACCGTTCCGATGGGAACCGGCGCGTTGCGCAGGATCCACTCGCGGGTCTCGTGAATATGCTCGCCGGTAGAGAGATCCATGATGGTATCGGCACCCCAATGGATTCCCCAAACCATCTTGTCCACCTCTTCCTCCAGCGAGGAGGTCACCGCGGAGTTGCCGATGTTGCCGTTGATCTTGACCTTGAAGTTACGTCCGATGATCATCGGCTCCAACTCCGGGTGATTCACGTTGGCGGGGATGATCGCCCGCCCCGCCGCCACCTCGCGGCGAACAAACTCTGGGGTGATCTGTTCGGGAAGAGACGCGCCAAAGCTGCGGCCGGGGTGGGAGCGCAGAAGCGACGCGTAGGCCGGATCTCTGCGCAACTCTTCCAGGCGCATCGACTCCCGCAGGGCTACAAACTCCATCTCCGGGGTGACCATGCCTTGCCGGGCATAGTGCATTTGCGTGACGTTGCAGCCGGCGCGCGCGCGCCGAGGCCGTGGTGGAGCGGGAAAGCGCAGATCATGGGTGAGCAGATCGCGCGCGCGTTGGCGTCCGTACTCCGAAGAGAGATCGCGCAGCACCTCGGTGTCAGCACGGTCTTCCATCCAGCTACGGCGCAGCTTGGGCAAGCCTTCGGCCAGATCGGCGACATACTTCGGATCGCTGAAGGGTCCCGAGCAATCGTAGACCGGAATGGGAGGATTTTCCTGGACTCCCTGCGAGTGCAGCGTGGGAGACAGGCTGATCTCGCGGTACGGAACCCGCAGATCGGGGCGGCTCCCCTCAATATAGTGCTTTTGAGAGGCAGGGAAGGGCCGGGGAAGGGAGAGCTTGGCGATTTGCGTGGCGGCTTGCGGCATGGTGACCTCCGTCGGTGGTGAATCAGGAGGTTATGCCCAGGAGCATGGCCACAAGCAAACGATGCCTGAAACCTTCCCACGCCGGCACGATCCGGATCGGGTTCAAAGGGTATCTCTCAGCCGTACGCGCGGTAGGGCACCCCTGGTTCACTACTGCGATTACAGCATGATTTCATACCCCCAGCAAGCCGGCCGCGTCCCGGGTGAGGTCAAGCAGCGTGTGCAAAAGCAGGGAGCACCCTGCCGATCCGTGCCGGGCTTCACCTTGGCAAGCTGGAGCAGAGGCCGCGGCCCACGGACGGCTTGTTGGCGCAGCAGACCCTGGGCCGGGTTTGCGCTGGAGAATGCCGTTCCAAACCCCTTTCTATGGCTGGGAAACCGGAGGGTCGTCCGGCGCAGCAAGGCCATTCCTGCCTCTGCAAGGCGAGGGATCAGGCCGGCTAAAGTTCGGCTCAGGACCGGCTTCAATTGCGCGTGATGCCGAGCTGCCGGCCTTCGCTGCCGGCCATGCCCCAGGCCATGCGCGGCGTGTTATGCGCCAGGCCGATTCCGCCGTCGGGAGCGAGCAGAATGATTCCCCCGTGGCCGCCAAGACGGTTATGCAGGTAGTCGATGGCCGTCGTGGCCGCGTCCTGGGCCGAAGCTCCGCTGGCGACGCGATCCACGGCCCACTTGCCCAGCACCAGCTTCATGATCGGCTCGCCCCATCCGGTGAGAGAAACCGCGGCGGAGAGGTCGTCCGCGTAACAGCCGCAGCCAATCAGAGAGCTGTCTCCCACGCGGCCCGGAGCCTTGCTGAGTGTGCCGCCAGTGGAGGTGCCGGCGGCTAGATGCCCCAACGAGTCCAGCGCAACCGCGCCCACCGTGTCGTGCCCGGCGTCGCGGTTGGCGGGCTTCTGACCGAATCGTCCCGAGAACGTCGTGTCCGGTTGACCAGTTGCCTGGGAACGCTGAAAGGCGAGCAGCCGCTCGCGCTCGCGCGCCACGATCAGATCGTTGTTGTCGATCAACGGCATGCCGTTCTCCGCCGCAAAGCTCTCCGCGCCGGCGCCGACGAAGTAAACGTGCGGTGAGCGGTCCAGGACCAGACGGGCGGCCCGGATCGGGTTGCGCAGGCGCTCCACGCAAGCTACCCCGCCACTCCTCAGGTTGGCTCCATCCATCAGCAGAGCATCGAGCTGCACCCGTCCATCGGAGGTAAGAAAGGAGCCGCGACCGGCGTCGAAGGTCTCATCGTCCTCCATCACGGTCACCGCCGCCTCCACCGCGTCCAGAGCGGAGCCGCCCGCGCGCAGAATCGACCATCCGGCTTGCAGCGCGTTGGCGATGCCGCGCTGGTGCGGAGCTACGGCGTCATCGGGCATCGCCCAGGCGCCGCCATGGATGAGCAGAATCGGGGAGCGCAAGGTCATGGGCAGGGATCCTTCAGGTGTCTGAGAAAGGAGAACGGTGCAGCCGCGAAGAGAACCCAGCGATCCGGTCTCTGGCTTGGTTGTTGCGCCATGGGCTGGGCCTTGCTCCTTGCTTGGGCTCGTCTCGCAGTAGACTTCCAGAGCGGTTTCAGGCTACAAGAAACTTCACAACCGGCTCTACCCGATCTGCGTGGGCTCCACGTGGCAGCTCTCGGTGGCTCGTACTCGGTTGAAGCTGGTGGCTTCGCGGCAGAACCATCCTTGAACCGCCATCCTGGAACCGCCCTCCCCGAAGCCGCCCTAACCGCGCGCAAGTTCCAGCTTGCGGCGCTCGGTCTCCAGGTAGGTGTAACGGATGCGATGGATGACCGTGATGGTGGAGAAGATGGCCAGCACCCAGAGCGCTGGCGCCATGGCCCCCCAACGCTCGAAGAGCGCTCCCAGGATGATGAGAACGACCCGCTCCGGCCGCTCCATGAAACCCACCTTGCAGGATCCGATCAGAGCTTCGGCGCGGGCCCGGGTATAGCTGACCATCAGGCTGGCGGTCATCACGAAGGCCACCAGGAAGACATAAAAGAGCCGGCTGCCCCGAGCGTAGAAGACCAGCAGACCAAAGAACAGGGCGACGTCGGAGTAGCGGTCCAGAACCGAGTCGAAGAAGGCCCCGAAGACGGAGACCTGATTGGTCTGCCGCGCCACGCGACCGTCCACCATATCAAACAGGCCGGCGCCGATGATGACCAGTCCGGCGTACAGGAACATGCGGATGTAGTTCTCCGCGCGCGCATATCCAAAAAAGAATGCAGCGACTACATTGATCATCAATCCGATGAAGGTAAGGGTGTTGGGAGAGATTCTGGAGAGAGCCAGCCCGTTGACGATCTTCTGAAGCAGCCAGCCGCAGCCCTTGCCGAAAGCACTTGTCCAGGTCATCGCATCGAACCAGTCTAAATTCTAAGATGCTTCACTCCGGGGCGTGGCGTCTGCCGCCTCTCCCTGTATGGAGTCGTGAATCGTAAACAGCTTCAGAATCTCCAACTCGCGCTTGCCGTTCGGGGTCACCACCGTCGCAGCGTCTCCCAACTGCTTGCCCAACAGGGCGCGGCCAATCGGTGAGGTGGTGGAGATCAGGCCCTTGGCGACGTCGGACTCTTCGCTGGTGACCAGCTTGTAGGTGAACTCCTCCTCCTTGGTGCTATCGAAGACCACCACCGTGGAGCCGAAGCCCACCTTGTCCCGGGGGATGTTCTCCAGGTTCACCATGGCCAGCTCGCCCATGCGCTTCTTGAGCTGGCCCAGACGGGCGTTGACGAACACCTGACGCTGCTTGGCCATGTGGTACTCGGCGTTTTCGGAAAGATCGCCCAGCGCGACGGCCTTCTTGATCTCCGCCGGCAGTTCGGTGGTCAGTTCGTACTCAAGCGCTTTGATCTGCTCTTCCAGAGCCTTCTTAATATCTTCCATGCTGGCTTCTTTGCTGGCCGTCCGGGCAGGCCCCGGAGGTCGTGGAGTCAAAACTCCATTATACGAAAGGGAACAGGGAGAAACAGCCGGGTGGACAGCCGAGAGCCGACGGTAGAGAGTAGAGGCACAGGAGAACCTCTTCCGTTGCCGGCTCATCCCCGAACCCTCGCGCTGGATCTCGGCGACCGCCGCATCGGGCTGGCTATCACCGATCCGCTGGGCCTCACCGCGCAGCCGCTCTTTACCCTGCATCGCACCAGCCTGCGCGCTGACATCAAGGCGATTGCGCGCTTCCTCCGTCAGCAGAAAGTGGAGATCCTGGTGATCGGCCATCCCCTTCACGCCGACGGATCTCCTAGCCCCCAGGCGGCCAAGGCGCGGGAGTTTGCCCAGAGCCTCCAGGAGGCTCTGGCGAAGACGCACCCCAACCTCAACGTTCACCTCTTCGACGAGCGCCTTACTACCCGCGACGCCCACGCCCTGCTGGACCACTCCGGATACCCGCTTCGCCAAGACCGGAAGGGCCGGCTGGAGCGCCGCCAGATCATCGACCAGGTGGCAGCTACCCTGCTGCTGGAGAGCTTCCTCTCCGCGGACGCCCCCAGCCTTCTTCCCGGCCAGCCATCGGAGCCGTGAGGGCAGATCCCTTCAGCCCCTCCCGCTGCCTCTACTATCTTCGAAGACGGACAGATTCTGAATAAAATTGAACCGGAGGCGCTGTGCGGCTGCTCAAATTCATGCTGGTGCCGGCGGTGGGAGCTGCGCTCGGCCTGGCGTTCTTCCTCTTCCTCGACTTCTACCTGCCCTACGGGCCTGCCCACGAGACGTTTGTGGAGATTCCAGCCGGCATGAGCCGGCTGCAGATCGCCCGCCAGTTGCAGCGCCAGGGGGTCGTCCGCAGCGCGCTGGCCTTTGACGCACTGGTGTTGTGGAACTCCCTGCATGGGCGTCGAGCGGCGGCGCTCGAGAACGGCGAGTACCGGTTTGACCATCCCGCCGGCATGCAGGAGGTCTATGACCGCATCAGGCGCGGAGACGTCTACACCGTGACGCTGGTCATCCCGGAGGGGTTCAACATCTTTGATATCGCCAACGCAGTGGCCGCGGCTGGTCTGGACTCCAGAGCCGACTTCCTCCGCGCCGAGCAGAATGACACCCAACTCATCGCCCAGTGGGTCCCTTCCGGCCGCGCAAACTCCCTGGAGGGGTATCTGTTTCCGGACACCTACAAGTTCAGTCGCCATGCGGGAGCGCTCAGGATCCTGAGCGCCATGGTTCGCCAGTTCGGGGTGGAGGCCAGGCGCTTGGGGATGACGCCGGCGGAAACGCCCGGCGTGGTCATCCTGGCGTCTCTCGTGGAGAAGGAAGTGAACCTGGATGCGGAGCGCCCCGAAGTTGCCAGCGTCTTTGCCAACCGTCTGGCGGCGGGAATGCCGCTGCAGACTGACCCGTCCGTGATCTATGCTGCGCTGCTGCGCGGCTCCTGGACCGGAGTCATTCATCAGAGCGAGCTCAAGTCGGACTCCGCGTACAACACCTATACCCATCCCGATCTGCCCCCGGGACCGATCTGCAATCCCGGGGTGGCATCGCTGCGGGCGGCGCTGCACCCAGCCCGCACGGACTATCTGTACTTTGTAGCCGATGCCAAGGGAGCCACCCGGTTCGCTGCAACTTTGGCCCAGCACAACGCCAATGTAGCCGCCTATCGCTCCTCCTCCCGGCATTGAAGCCGCTTTGCGGCGCACAGAGCGCCCCGGCCGCGCTCGGCGCGCAGCACGGAGGGAAAAGCTGCCCCCGCGCCTCTTAACGGGCTTCCTGGGCCGGTTCTGGCTCAGGATTTCAAGCGATTCTGAATCCCGTCAGACCGGGATCGAGTCGATATAATGGAAGTTTGCGATTGATGAGGAACCTTCGAACGTTGCCGGTGCTGGTTGTGTGGATGACAGGCGGGCTCACCGGCTGCTTTTCGACCACACGGCTGGTGGTGAAGACCCAGGCGCCGAGCGTCTTCCAGACCTACACCGTGGGCCAGGTGGAGCAGCAGATCTCGGATCGCGATCGCGCCGTGAAGACCTTGAATGCCCAGGTCGAGATCACCGCAACGACGGGCGGCGGCAAAGAAGGCAAGCTGAAGCAATACACCTCGTTCACCGGGTACATCTTCGTGCAAAAGCCGGATTCCCTGCGTGTGATTCTGCAACTCCCGGTGATCGGATCCCGGGCCCTGGATATGGTGAGCCGGAACCACTCCTTTACGCTGATGCATGCCTCTTCGCACGGCAACGTATGGGTTCAGGGAACCGACACGGTGACCACGCCCTCCAAGAACGGGTTGGAAAACCTGCGCCCGTCCATCTTTCTGAACTCCCTGCTGGTCCCCGGGGTCTCGCCCAGTCAGTACGTCACCATGACGGAGTCCACCCGCGTGCTGCACCAGGATCTGCGCCGCAGAACCCAGACCGTCGAGCCGATCTACAACCTGCTGGTGCTGCAGCGGACCAGCGGCAATCTTCTGCGCATGAAGCGCGTGGTGCATGTCAGCCGGGTCACCATGCTGCCCTTTCAGCAAGACATCTACGACGATCAGGGCGAGGTAGTTACCCAGGCCACCTATGACAGTTATCAGACCTACGCCGGCGTCCCCTTTCCCACCGTGATTAACATTTGGAGACCGCTGGATGAGTACTCTCTGAAGATCGTGGTCACCAAGTTGATCTTGAACCGGTCCTTTGACCCGGATCAGTTCCAATTGACGATTCCCCCCGGAACTCCCGTGCAGAAGCTGCAGTAAGCCGGTGCCTACAGCAGGCCGGCGCGCTGCGCGTGGCCGGCAATCTGGTCGTTGATCCGCAACGCCAGCGCCAGTGCTTCACGACCGGCTTCGGCCGCGACTCGCGGCCGGCCTCCTGTCACAACCGCACGCAGGAAGTCTTCCAGCTCCAGCAACAGCGGCTCGCCCTTGGGAACCTGGGAGCGGGTGAGCGTCAGCCCCGCCGTGGGGTGCTGCGCCGGCCCTTCCGCCGGCGGGCGAGCGGCGGAAAGCGGAGCCTTGGCTGGCGTTCCCGGGGACAGGCCGGCAGCCAACATCGCAGCCACGGCCTCCCGGTCCACGCTGATCCGGAGCAGCTCCTGGCGGGCGAAGTCTAGAGACAGGTACTCGCCCGGCTGGAAGAGGCGCAGCTTCCGGACCTGTTCGGTGGAGACCCGGCTGGCGGTGAAGTTGGCCACGCAGCCGGATTCGAACTCGACCCGAACATTGGCAATGTCCGTCCGCGACGACAGCACGGGCAGGCCCACGGCGCGGACCTCGCGGACCGGCGAACCGGCCAGGCTGAGGACGACGTCCAGATCGTGAATCATCAGATCGAGCACCACATCCACATCCAGGGACCGCGGCGTGAAGATGCTGAGGCGGTGCGCCTCGAAGAACATGGGCTGGTGGAGCGCGGCGATGGTAGCCGCAACGGCCGGATTGAATCGTTCCAGATGACCCACGGCCACCGTGCGGCCCAGCGTCTGTGCCAGCTCCAGGACACGATCCGCCTCGTCCAGGCTGGCGGCGAATGGCTTCTCAATCAGAACGTCCAGGCCGGCTCGCAGAAGCTCTTCCGCCAGCGCGGCGTGATGCAGCGTGGGAGCGCAGATGGAGGCGGCCCGCAGCGGCAGTGCCGCCGCGAGAAGCTCTGCGACTGACGCATAGCCCGGGATGTTGTAGCTGGAGGCAGCCTCCTGCCGCCGCACAGCCTCCGGCTCCACCAAGGCGCTAAGCTGAACCAGCTCCGGGTGGGCCTCCTGCAACTGGCGATAAACCCGCAGATGATTGCGGCCAAAGGCGCCGGCGCCCACCACAACAACGGGAACGGGCGGCATGGTTACTTCTGTGTCGCCGCGCCGGGCTTCGCGTGGGAGGGCAGTGGAGCCTCTACGGCCACCCGGCAGCGCGTATAAAGCTCGAAGAGCTGGTCGATCTGCTCCTCCGACCGGGGTGCCAAGGGAAGGCCAAAGCCGGTTCCAGAGCCGGTCTTGTTGCTCAGGTGAGCGAAGGGAGCAAGGACCTTGAGCAGATCAAGTGCGATATCTTCCGAGCGGCGAGCGGCGGAGCTGTTAGTGCTGGAGTCCATAGAAGCCTTTCCAAACAGGTTGCGAGAACACCCCAGCGGCCTTCGCAGGCTCTCTGCAAGAGCTGGAAACGGCGGCTGCCTTCTGCGCAGCAGCCGTCTCTGGGCTACGCCGCGAGAAGCCATGTCCTCAAGCTGATGGTAGCGGTTCGGCTGAGTCGGCTGCAATGGCACGGACCGGGCCTCGCCCGGGGGGGGGGCACCTGACTTCGGCACAGATCAGCAAACAGCTACCATGAAGGAGTCCCGTTTCAGGGAGTCGCTTCAAGACAAAGCATCGGCACGGACCTGGCGCGCCGGCTTGCCGTTCGCAAGCATGGGCTTGGCCTGAGCCTTCGGCGGGTGGTTCCATCACCCTCGCCGGCAGATCGCGGCCAGAAGTCGAGGCCCGGGAGTACGCGGGCCGAAAGGATTTGCATTGGCGGTTACGGCAGTTCAGACAATCCGGCGGATGCGCGGCGGGGCGCAGAGCCAGCTCATGCTGGGTGCGGATGGCAACCTGTGGGTGGTAAAGTTCAAGAATAACCCTCAACACCTGCGCGTGCTGGCCAATGAGTTGATCGGAACCCGGATCGCGGAAGCGGTGGGACTCACCGTGCCCAAGAGCGATGTGGTGGAGGTCAGCCAGTGGCTGGTCGACAATAGTCCGGGAATGGTCATGGAGATGGGCCGTGGAGTGCGCCAGCGCTGCGCCAGCGGATTGCAGTTCGGCAGCCGGTTTGTCGGCGGACTGATGCCGGGACAGGTCGTGGATTACCTCCCCGAGCAACAGTTGGAGGAGGTGCGCAATCTGGCGGAGTTCGCCGGCATGCTGGTGGTGGACAAGTGGACCGGAAACTGCAATGGGCGGCAGGCGGTCTTTGAACGTCGCCCCCGGGAGCACAAGTATCGGGCCACATTCATCGACCAGGGCTACTGCTTCAACGCCGGGGAGTGGACGTTTCCGGATGCGCCGCTGCGCGGAGTCTTTGCGCGCAACCAGGTGTATGCCAAGATTCGCGGCTGGGATAGTTTTGAACCCTGGCTCAGCCGCGTCGAGCAGTTCTCGCCGGAGCAACTCTGGAAGGTGGCCGAGGAGGTTCCTCCCGAGTGGTACGGCGGCGATCCGCTGACCATCGAACGCCTCATGGAGACCCTGTTGCAGCGCCGGCAAAGGGTCAGAGACCTGATCGGACAGTTTCACCATTCGGATCGGCAGCCGTTTCCGCTTTGGGGACTGGTCGCAAGCCAGCCTGTGCCGGGGGGATCCGCAGCGCCCCAGAACGCCCCGGGATATCTCATGTGATCCCGGAGAAATCTGGAGGGGGATGCGGAGGTTAAGGGTAAATTGAGGTGGAGGTTCCAGTGCAGGAGCGGCTACAGTGCGAGTTTTCCCTGATCCGGTATGTGCCGGATGTGGTCAAGGGGGAGTTCGCCAATATCGGCGTGGTGCTGCGCGAGGCTGGGCGGGATGAGACCGCGACCGTCCGCTTCACGCGCGACTGGAGCCGCGTGCGCTGCTTGGATCCGGATGCCGACGTGGAGTTGCTGGAGGCGCTGGAGGCGGAGATTGCCCAGCGGCTGCAGGCGGGCGTTGAGCTGCGGGTGAACGCCAGGCCAGTGCTGGAGACGCTGGAGGACTCGCTCTCCAACAGCGTGCAGCTCACCGAGATGCGCGGCACCCTGGCCGAAAGCCTGCCGGCTGAGATGGAGCAACTGCTGCGAATGTATGTCGAGCCCTTGAAGGCCCCGGCGGGGCGCCGTAGAGCGTCCGGCCGCCAGGCCATCGTCTCCTCCATGCGAGATGCCTTTGAGGCCGCCGGGGTCTGGCGGCTGATGCGCAAGAAGATTGCCGCCGCCACCTACACCCAGCCGGGCGATCCGTTGAAGATCGACTGCGGCTACCGCAACGGCAAGGTGCGCATGTTCCACGCCGTCTCCCTGGAGAGCGACGTCGAAGGGGCCAAAGGCTTTGCCTACTCGGCCGAGGCGCTGCGCAGCGGCGTCCAGCGCGCCGAGGGACTGGAGTTGGAACTGACTGCGATCGTGGAGCGGATCGCCTCGGTGGCCGATCAGGAGCAGTATGGATTCGGCATCCGGGCGATGGAACAGGAGGAGATCCGCGTGCTCACCGTGGCCGACCTGGGCCGGGTCGCGGAGACCGCCAAGCGGGAGCTGCGGGTGTGAGCATCCGGGAGCGTCCCGGTTGGTCAGGTTCAACTGGGGCATCGGGAGACGCGCTCCGGGTTCACGGCGTCGCGCTCCGGGGCTATAGTTGGTCAACCTAAGGGTTGGCGACGATGATGTCCCTCGCCCGGCTCGGCGGCGTCACGACCAGCCGCACCAGCTTTCCTTGTCTTACCTGGCCCTCCAAAGTCGTTTCGAAGGGTGCATGCAGCTTGAACTCCGCTGAC
>JAJYZE010000390.1 GCA_021800195.1 Acidobacteriota bacterium | reverse complement strand
GGCCATTGCCACAGCTAAAGGTCCGATCGTTGCTTATATAGAGAACCTTGCTGTGATTGTCCCAGGCCTCATTGACCAGCACCGGGTTCCCGGAGTTATCCACATCCAACTGCTCGGCCCAGAAGGAACGGTCATGCGGGCTTCCTTTGAAGTGAACAGCAGCTTTTCCCTTGCCGAAGTCTTTGGTCGCGGCTTTTTTGACAGCTTTCGGTCCGGGCTTTGGGGCAGCCGCCTTGGCTTGGATCGGCGGAGTGACATGAATATTCGGCACGGACGGAGCAGGTTGCGGAGCCGGTTGGGTGACGGGTTGATTCGCAGCTACTTCGGGCTTTGGAGACTGCTTACAGGCAACGGCTATACATGCCAACGCGGTAGCCATGAAGATGGCGCCAGTACGGAAGAACCTAACGTTCATATCGATCCTTTCTTTTGCAAAGAACTTGTAATTTCAATACAACGGAAGATTGTACGCCGGCAGTTGGTTCGGGAAAATATGCGCTTCGAAAGTCTGGTTCCTTGGACTCCGCCATCCCTCGCAAGCATCAAGGTAGCGCCACCGGTGGATAGCCATAATCCCCTCCTCAGCGGTACCAGAGAATCTGCTTGGCCTCGAGCGGGATGGTTGCCTCCGGATGGTAGGCAATCACGCGCGGAGTAAAGTCCCCCGCAGGCCGGAGAGCAGGCACGGATGCCGTGAAGCACGGGCTTCCTTTGTCTTTGCATGGATCTTCCAACGTCATGGTGATCGGAGACGGATCGCTCCCCTCGAGCGGTTCGGCGTACAGTTGCACTCTGACCGATTTGGGGCTGAGATCACCCAGGTAGACCTGGGCACGGACGTGGTGATGATCCCCTTGCGTCTCCACGTCAACCGATAGGAAGCGAACTTTAGGCCATTCCTCGGACAGTTGTCGCTGCCAGCGGAGCAGGCCTGCCGCAGTTTTGGACCCGGATCTGCTTCGACGCATATAGCTTGCCGCCAAAGGAGCATAGTACTTTGTGGTGTACTCCTGCACGCAGCGGGTCGCGGAAAAGGCCGGCGTCAGGCGCGCCATGCTTTCCCGCACCCGATTGATCCATGCGATGGGCAAGCCCTCTTCATTCCGGTCGTAAAACTCTGGAATCACCCGCTGTTCAAGGAGCGTATAGAGTTGTTGGGCTTCGGCGGCATCCCAGGCCGGATCGTCTCCGTGATCCAGCCCATCGCCCAATGCCCAGCCCAGGCCAGGCTGATAGGCCTCCGCCCACCAGCCGTCAAGTACTGAGAGGTTTAAACCGCCGTTGACAAGAACCTTCATACCGCTGGTGCCGCAAGCTTCCCATGGACGACGTGGCGTATTCAACCAAACATCGACGCCATGCACCAGATGCTCCGTCAGACGCATATCGTAGTCACTCAAAAAGACTACCTTCGGCCGAGCTGCGGTGTGACGAATAAACTGGATCCACTGGCGGATCATCTCCTGGCCCGCGGTATCCTGGGGATGAGCCTTGCCGGCGAGGACCAGCTGCACAGGGCGATCCTTGTTGGTCAGGATCGACAAGAGACGATCCTGATCCATCAGCAGCAGGTTGGGCCGTTTATAAGTGGCAAAGCGCCTTGCAAATCCCAGAGTGAGCGTATCCGGATCAAAGATGGTCTCCATCTCTTTCACTTCATCCGCCGAGGCGCCATAGGACGCGGTCTGCCGCGCCAGCCGCTTGCGAACCACCTGGACGAGCGACTTCCTGGAAGCTGCGCGCATCTGCCAAAGCCGCGCGCTGGGGATACGGCGGATCTGCTCTTCGATCTGTTGCAAATCGCCGTCCCAACGTTGTCCTCCACAAGCTTCTGTCCACAGATTGTCTGATTCCGTAGAGTCCCAGATGGGCACGTGAACTCCGTTGGTGACCGAACCAATGGGCACCTCGGGCTCTGGCCAGCGCGGGAAGATGTCCTGAAAGAGTTGGCGGCTTACTTGACCATGCAGACGGCTGACGCCGTTCACGGCTCCGCTGCCGCGCATCGCCAGCAGTGCCATGCTGAACGGTTCACGGGGATCATCAGGATTTTTACGTCCAAGAGCAAGGAAGTCATGCATGGAGATGCGCAAGGCATCCTGCACATAGTGCCGGAAGTGGTTCTCCACCAGCTCCGGGGCAAATCGATCAAAGCCGGCGGCTACCGCGGTATGAGTTGTAAAAAGATTACCGACGCGGGTGAGGGTCAAGGCGGCTTCAAAGGAAACGCCCTGCTCTTCCATATACTCCCTGGCGCGCTCGATGATTGCAAAAGCGGCATGCCCCTCGTTGAGATGGCAAATCTCGGGCCGCAGTCCCAACTCTCGCAGCAGCCGCCACCCGCAGATGCCAAGAATCAGTTCCTGCTGAATTCGCAGTTCAGGCCCTCCGCCGTAGAGTTCGCTGGCTATACCCCGATACTCCGGCAGATTGGCCGGATCATTCGTGTCGAGCAAATAGAGCGTTGTCCGTCCTACATCGGCCTGCCACACCCTCACCCATAGTTGAAAACCGGGTAGCTGGAGGCTGATCCTCAACCATCCGCCATTGGCCCT
>JAJYZE010000389.1 GCA_021800195.1 Acidobacteriota bacterium | reverse complement strand
ACGACGCGGTCCATCGACTAGGGGATATCGGCAGCAGGGACATGCCAGAATGGGGCGATCCAAGTCGCGCGGTCAAGTTCCGGTGCTGAGATCAGCGGCATGGTCCAGAACCAGGCCGGCAGCGAGGCCGGGATGGCAGCAAGCCGGCGGTAGCCCTCCTGAACCGCAGAGTCGGATCCTCCGCGATCCGGCAGCTCTTGTCGCCCTGCGATTGAAACACAGTCCTGCACAATCGAAGACACTTGCCCATGCGCCGCGCAGCAGCTTCGCGCTCGTCTTTACTGTCCCAAGCCGGCCACGGTAGACTACAAGAAAATTTCCTCCGAAAGTGGCCGTGTTTCTTAGAGGTAAAGCCTTTGTGTGGGATAGTCGGATTTACCGCGAAAAACTGGCGCCCTGACCCGGAACTCATCCATAGGGCTACCGCGACATTGCTGCATCGCGGGCCCGATCAGCAAGGTGTCTTCCAGTCGACCAACTGCTTCCTCGGAGCGGCCCGTCTCAAGATCCTGGATCTCGCCACAGGCGATCAACCCATCTTTTCTGAAGACCGCGATACTGTCATTGTCTTCAACGGCGAAATCTATAACCATAGCGAGCTGCGTAAGACCCTGGAAGCGTGCGGACACAGCTTCCAAACCCATTGCGACACCGAAACCGTACTCCATGCCTTCCTCGAATGGGGTACCGGCTGCTTTGAGAAGCTGCGCGGAATGTTCGCTGTCGCCCTCTGGTCCAACTCGCGGCAAACCCTGACTCTGGCTCGCGATCGCATTGGCATCAAACCGCTGTATATCGCGCAGCGCGGCGAGGATCTCTACTTTGCCTCTGAACTGAAGGGTATCCTGGCGCATCCCGAGATCGAACGGTGCCTGAGCCTGGAAGCCCTCGACGCCTACCTCTCGGTCAACTACATTCCATCTCCATGGACCATGGTGGATGGTATCGAGAAGCTGCCCCCGGGCCATTGGCTCGAGTGGCGCGATGGCCGTGCCAGTCAACACTGCTACTGGCGGATACCCCCCGCCACGCCCGCGCCACTCTCATTTGAAGATGCGCAAGCCCAGCTCGACCTTCTTCTCCGCCAGTCCATCCAGGAGCACATGATGGCCGACGTGCCGCTGGGAATCTGGGTGAGCGGCGGCATTGACTCCAGCACCATCCTGCACTACGCCGCACAGGCTTCCAGCTCCCGGCTACCCACCTTTTCCATCTCCTTCCTGGGCCAAAGTTTTGATGAATCCCCCTACATCGCGCAGATCGTTCGACAATATGGAACGGAACATCAGCAATTTGACCTCAATCCCCGGCAGGATCTCGAGGGCGCGATCCGCGAGCTGGCTTACTACTCCGACGAGCCCAGCGCGGACTCTGGAGCCTTGCCCGTCTGGTTTCTCTCCAAACTCTGCCGCACCCGCTGCACCGTGGCCTTCAGCGGTGAAGGCGCCGACGAAATCTTCGGAGGCTATCTCACCTACCGAGCGAACCGCATCGCCGAAGGTTTGCGCAAGCTCCCCCAAGGCCTGCTGCGACTGGCGCTGCACTCTCTCGCAGCATGGCCGGCCTCCAACCAGAAGATTAGTCTCGAATACAAGATCAGGCGGCTGCTGGCCGGCAGCCTGCTCCCTCCCGAGCGGGCACACGTATACTGGAATGGAAGTTTTTCAGAGCAGGAAAAGGCGCAGTTCGTCAAAGTTCCGCTGCCCGGCGCTCTCCACCAAGTTCTGGCTCAACTGCGCTCTGCAGCTCCCGGCGACGGTCTGGCCCCCTTCATGGAATTCGATCAGCAGTACTACCTGCCGGACGACATCCTCGTGAAGTCCGATCGCATGAGCATGGCGCACTCGATTGAAGTCCGCCCTCCGTTCCTTGACCATCGCATTCTGGAGTTTGCCGCTTGCCTGCCTGCCGATTTCAAAATAAAGGGAAGCAAGCAGAAGCTCCTTCTCAAAGCGTTGATGAAGCCCCATCTTCCGCCTTCTATCATGCAACGTCCGAAGACCGGCTTCGACATTCCCTCCCACGAGTGGTTCCGCGGTGTTCTCCGTGATCTGTGGATGGAAACCCTCGATCAGGCCGAGGCAGAGTATGCGGACCTGTTCGCCTTTGCCAGAATCCGTCAGCTCAGCCGGATGCACATGAGCCGGCGCATCAACATTGGCTACCATCTCTGGGGCCTCATGACGCTCTTCCTGTGGATGAAACAATGGAAACTAAGCTCCGCAACAACCCGTCAGCCTTCCCGACTGATGTCGGCGATGGGTGGTTGACCCGCCGCCGCATCCTCCTGCTGATTGCACTTTGCTCCGCGGTCATCTATCTCGGCTGCATCCTCTCTCCGCCGTCACTGATGGATGACGTTGACGCCGTGCAGGCCCAGATTGCGCGCAACATGGTCACCTCCGGAGACTGGGTGACCGCCCATCTGGATGGCGTAAAGTTTCTTGAAAAAGCTCCGCTCGTCTACTGGATGATCGCCGTCTCTTACAAAATCTTCGGAGCCCACGACTGGGCTGCGCGCATCCCGATCGCCCTTTCCGTGATCGGATTGTGCCTGATCAC
>JAJYZE010000056.1 GCA_021800195.1 Acidobacteriota bacterium | reverse complement strand
CTCAGCATCCCGTTCGTCCCGGCTCCCTCTCGGGCCGCCTGGGCTTGTATCGGATTGTCCTCAGCGCTCCATCTCTTTTATAACTTTCTTCTGCTGCAGAACTATCGCATCAGCAATTTCAGCACAGTCTATCCCATTGCTCGCGGCGTTTCCCCCCTGCTCATCACCGTCGGCGCATTGGTTCTCATGCGGCAGCGGCCACACATCATCGCCGTCGCTGGCGTGGCTATGATCTCCATCGGAATCCTCTACCTCGCCAAAGAACAGTCGCGGATGGGTGCACGCGCGACGCTCTTTGCGCTTGGAACGGGAGTGGCGATCGCAGCCTACACGGTGACCGACACAATCGGCGTTCAGCGCTCCGGCAGTACGCTCTCCTACGTGGTTTGGATCTTTGCCAGCTACCTGTTGATGCCTCCGGGACTCTTGTTGCTGCAGAATCCCATCCGATTTGAAAAGATTCAGGATTCCCTACGTGCCGTGGGAGCTGGTGCTCTTTCGATGACAGCCTACTTTCTTGTCCTGTGGGCCACCCACTACGTGGATGTGGGGATTGTTTCAGCGCTTCGTGAAACGAGCGTTCTTTGGGCTCTTGTCATCGCCCATTTCCTTCTTGGTGAGCCGTTCACCTGGAAGCGATTCTGTTCGGCGTCCGCAGTGTGCGTCGGCATCGTTCTGCTCATACCGGGGCTGGCGCCAGGCAGATCGCCCAACGCAAAGTCAGACGAAAGTTCCTTGAGAATGTTTCATAAACACCCTTGCCTATGAGAAGGAAGACCCTCGCAGGATCGATTGGCACGAACATCTCGAGCGTCTGGACCAGGTGATGAACCAGGTTTGGGGAGCCAATCTCTGCCAGCAGATCCCCGCTTGGAGCGGAGGCGTGATAGATCTCCGTCTGTTCCGGGTTGGTTACACAATTTTACCTTCAGGTATAAGCACCGAATCAAAGTCTGAGCCAAGCTTTGGCGTCTTGTGCGGATATGGTTTGGAGAGCGTGGGTGGTGGCCAGTTCGAGTTGGGGCATGGCGCGAGCGGCAAGTGCGCGCAGTTTTGCTTTCAGCGTGGACCAGGCCTTTTCGATTGGGTTGAGGTCAGCAGAGTAGGGCGGCAGGTAGAGCACCGATGCCCCGCAGGCCTCGATCCGTTCTCGTACGCCTTCCACCTTGTGTGCGCTCAGGTTGTCCATCACGACCACGTGGCCAGCCCGCAGCCTGGGGCATAGGACATGGTCGAGGAAGGCCCGGAATACGTCGCCGTCGGTGGCCGACTCGACGGTCATGGTGGCGAGCATGCCGGTGTGGTTCATCGCACCGAGGATGGTGAGGATCTTCCCGTGCCCGCCAGGCACCCGGTCGCGGATGCGCCGGCCCATCCGGAGCACGGCCGTAAAGCCGCGTCATCTGCGTAGACACGCCCGATTCATCGACATAGATCAGGTCTTCAGGCGGGATCGCGGCGATGGCCTGGAGGTGGGTATTGCGCTTCTGACGGTTTTCCTCCGTGTCGCGCTCGGTGGCGTGGAGCGACTTTTTTTCAGCCGCAGACCGAGCTTCCGCAGCACGCGCCACAGATGCACGGTGCTGGCGCGTACCCCTTCTGCGGCAGCCTTTTGCTGCAACTCCACCAGCACGATGTCAGGCTCCCGCTCGACCAGCCGCCGGATCACCTCGTAATCGACCCCGCTCGGAGCACGCCGCTGCGGCACCCGCTTGTAGCTGCCGTTCTGCCGCTGGGCGCGCGCGATCTTCTGCACCCAGCCGTAGCTGACGTCAAACCGCAACGCCACCTCCTTCATCGTGCCCTTGCCGCCCGCATAAGCCGACAACACCTTGCGCCCAAGATCATCACCGTATGCCCGAGCCATACATCAAACAGGAGCTCAATCCAGGCGGCTGCAAAGAATCAAGGCTTATACCCCAGAGTTAAGATGGTCTACCCCCTGCAACAAGAGACCGGAAAGATGTCGCCGTAGTCTCGGCAGCACACCAGAGATGCTGCTCTGCCGATCCAATCACGAACTCGACACTTCCACGGACAACAGCCGAACCGGCCCCAGCAGGCCAGATGGCATGAGGGGTGAGTGGGAGTTGAATTTGTGCACATTTCTCTGGTGTCAGCTTCTCGCGTCGCAAGCGCCTTTCAACGAGCTCCCGTAGCGCTGGAACGGCCACACTCACAATCGCTTTGAAGAGCCTCGCTGTCTCGCTGATCGTGTTGTTGTCATTGCGTTTGGCACTGCCGAGGACCGCCTCGCCTCCTGTCGATCGCAGCTCAAAATATTGACGCCGGCACGCATCCATATGTAGACAAATTTTATCTATTATGAGACACTTTAGACTTGGAGGCAATAGCTATGGCGATCTTTCCTGCCTATGCCGCTCCCGGGTATCAGTTCGATAGGACCCCTGATTTGAGCCGTCTGGAGACGCGGGAGCGTTTGAGCCAGTCTGCGATTGATGGGTTCTTCGCCATCATGGACAAGTGGCAGATCCCGATTGAACGGGCCGGAGAGCTGCTGGGCGGGATGCCCCGCTCCACCGTATACAAGCTGAAGTCTGCGGCCGGAACGCTACGGCAGGATGAGCTCACCCGGATTTCGTACATCGTCGGAATCTACAAAGCCTTGCACATTCTCTTGCCCGACGATCTGGCAGACCGCTGGGTCACGCAGCCGAACGACAATCCTCTCTTTCTGGGCCAGGCACCCGTCGATTACATCGTGAGGACCGGAATACCAGGGCTGCAACAGGTCCGGAGCCTTGTTGATGCGGAGCGGGGCGGGCACTGATTGGCAACACTTGTCCAGATCGACCAGGCGGAAACCCATCGGCTCATCCCAGCGAAGTACGGCGCTGAGAGTGTGCTTGAGAGGCTTCCTCTGCCTGCAGACGTTCTCGCCGATCTGAGCGAACTCGACGCTGCCACCAATGAGCGGAAAATTGCGGAGAACGGTGGCAACAGTGCCATCGGCCCCGGAGAGCTCCTGTTAGGGGTGCCTGAGGCCCACATCGTGAATGCCGCTTTCACTCGCCCCGGTCCCTTCGGCGGGCGATTTCATAGTGGACACCGGGGCGCCTGGTACGCGGGCTTCGAGATCGAGACGTCGATTGCCGAGGTTGCGTTCCACAAGCGACGTTTCCTTGCGGACGGCCGCATCGAAGGTCAGCATCGCTTCGACTACATCGACTTTCTCGCCGACTTCTCCGGTGCGTTTCACACACTTGACGACGCGGAGCGGGCGAGTTGCCTCGAACCCGATCCGATTCCGCAGTGCTATAGCGTTTCGCAGGCGATCGCAACCAAGCTCCTGTTTGAAGGGGCGAACGGCATCGTGTATCCGAGCGTTCGCCGCCATTCCGGAACGTGCATCGCGTGCTTCCGTCCGGCGCTTGTCTATCGCCCTCGTCGCGGCAACAAGTTAAGGCTCAAGGTCGAAGCTGGCACGGACACGATGGATTCAGATGTTGTCCGTTTAGCTTGGAGTACCCGGCAAATTCTGTACCGGTGGGAGTGAGACAAATAGGTATGGAAAGAGCGTGGAACGGGCAATCCTGGGAAGCACACGCCTGAGCAGACTGTGAATATTCTGCGGCAGATCGAAGTCGTTGTGGCAAATGGAAAGACACACCCGGTAGCAAGTCGCGAAGCGGGTATCACTGAATACCTAGCCCTATGCACGCAATCGTTGCATCACTTCAGACACAGCTCGTTCTGCGGCGCTGACAGCACCCGCAATATAGCCGGGCTCGATGGCGCTTGTCTCACTTCCGGCTAGCGAGAGCAGTTTCTGCCAATCCCCTGTGACCCATAGCTTCGCAGAAGCATTCGGATGCCCTCCGGCGCTGCGGTCCGCGGCTGTTGCCGTCAACGGGTCCGCCGCCCAATCCTTGAACAGGGTGGCGAGCGGATTTCTCGCCTCCGGTCCGAACAGATGAGCAAGCTGTTCCAGGCAGGCCTTGGTTAGCGCGGCGGATCCAAGAGATGCGCGGGCGTCAGCAGAGATGCCGGGAAAGCCAAACAGCGCCGCCTTTCCGGAGGCTGTTGTCGCGTCGTGAATCTCCGCCAGAGGCCCAACCATGCTTTGCGCGGTTCCAGCGAGTCCAGCGTCGCGCCAGAATGGACGGTCGTAGATGGCGAGAAACTTCGCGTGCGGAGCCATCCACGTTGGCGTCTCTCTCCAAAGTTCTTCTGTGGCTGAGTCCATCGCCGGAGAGAACGAAATCCGCGCCAACAGCCGCGGAGGAACCGCCGCGATCACCTGTTCGGCAGAGACCGTCTCCCCCAGGCCATCCGGTCCCTCCGTCGCCAGCTCCGCCTGCGTGGATCGAAGCGTCATCTGCCGCACTCGCGCATTCAGCAGAACGCCGCTTCGCGGAAGATTCCTGGCAAGAGCTTGAATCAGGGCTCCAGTCCCTCCGACAATACGCATCGACTGCGGCTCCTGATGCGTGGAGCCATAGCGCCGAGGCGCTTCGCGGGACATGCGGTGGAAGATCACATCGCCGTCGCTGTGCTGCGGAAACGCCTTAACACCCAACTCCCGCACCAGAGCAGCTACTTGGGGCTGCGCCTCCGGCCAAAACCAGGAGGGTCCCAGATCAAAACCATCCTCTGAGGGCGCGCCCGATGCGTCCACCGAGAGGACTCGTCCACCAAGCCGCTCACGGGCTTCCAGCAGCCTGAAGTCAATACGCGCTGCATGAAGGAGCTTTCCGGCATAAAGCCCGGCCAACCCGCCGCCTACAATCGCAACCGTGGTTTGCATCCGGCTCCGTCACTCGTTACAGCCTCATGCTACTTCGATCGAAAGGTGCTGGTCACTTTCAGCCGGCATACCGCTCACCCCCATCGCTCACGAAGTTCCGGCATTGTCGCTGCCTGATTTGTTGGCAGCATGGGCTCGCGGATGGCGATGGTGATGTAGGACGTGCTTATCGATGTCCGGCCAGAACTCGCGGAAGACATTGGCCAAGGCATCACGACCAACCGCATAGCCAAACTTCTCTGTGAAGTCCTTCGTCACGCCTTGTTCATCCGGATAGTAACTGAGCGAGATCGCCTGAGAGACGCCCCGGCCCAGAATCTCGGCGGCGTTAAAGGTGTTCTTCCCCTGATAGTTCGGAGTAATAAGGACGCGGGTGGCGGCATACCATCCCCTCTTCCAGACGCCGCCCGTGCCCATGGCGTAGTAGCGCTCGTCCTCATGAAGCGGAACCGGCAAGATCGCATACACCCAATAGTTTCCGTCTGTCTTGTCCAGAAAGCCACGCCAGTAGTAGGCCCAATAGCCACCCACTCCCTTACCCAAAGAAGGGTGCGCGTCGTCACCCTTGGCCAACAGGGAGGTAATTCCCACGAAGACGAACGCCGAGTAGTCAAAGCTTTGCTCGGTGGCAACTCCGTACGCCTCCCGAGTGGTCGGCGGCGGCGCTGTCACCCCTGCGCTGACGGCGCGGTAGTTGGGCATCACGCCGAGAATTCGCTTCGGTTGGGGAAGAAGGTCATCCTGCGCGGTTGGCGTCTGGCCAGCAGCATTCGGCACAGCCGGAGTCTGCCCGCTTGAACTCTGCCCGGCCAAGCCTTGTGGCTGCGGCGCCTCCGGCAGATCGGCGCTGAGAGCGATCTCCTGCTCAGCATCCGGCCCCGGCTGGCGGGATGTTGAAATCCCTGCGGCCGAAGCTGCCGCCCATGAATCCGCCGCTACGGCGTCCTGCTGTTGCTGGGCGCGGCCTTGAGCCGGCAAGCAGAGCACAGCCATCGCCATGGAGACCAGCACAGTCCATCGAAAAATCCTCAAACGCATTCACTCCCCTTCGCTGATTCCGTGAGCTTGATCAGCGCTCATTCCATCCATCCATTGATCCCGATCACTTCATGGGCCGCCGGGATCCGGCTGCTCACTACCTTGATTTCCATGGCTTCATCACCATTGACAGAGAGCCAAGCCGGGCGCCAAGGAACAGAGATCGACCCCGCGCCTCGGCATTCGCAGTGCATGACGGTGCCGGGCTCACCCATCGGACCGAAACTTCCGGCAGAGGAGCGATCCAGGCGACGCTGAGGCGGACCCGAGCGCCCGGCAGAAGAATCTCAACCCAACGGAAACAGAGCTTTCAGCGATGATGTCTCTCGCATATAGACGATGATTCCATCTTCCAAGTCGCACTTCTTTGTCAGAACCCAGCGGAAATGCTCCGGATGGCTCAGCCATCGTGTATTGTGGCTGAAATCTCTTGAGCCTCAGCGATCGTGCTTCGCCGTCAGCCCCCAGCCCAAGCTCCTTCCACCGTTCTCTCCTACATGGAAGCCTCCCTGCCGTCTGCACCAGGCTCGTTCGGGTCGGTTCGGAGGGTCTTTGCCCGCAAAGCTTGTAGCAACAGCGGGCCTGCCTGTGAGACGCTGCCGGCGCCCAGCGTCAGAAGCATCTCCCCTGGCCACGCCTGCTGCGCTAGACGCTCAATCGCCTCAGCCATGGAAGCCGCATAGGTCACTCGCTCGCCCTCCTTCTCCCTGATTGCCGCCGTAAGCGCCTGCCCCGTGATCCCCTCAATCGGCGGTTCGCCGGCCGCATAGATATCCAAGACCACCACCGAATCCGCCTCTGCAAACGCCGTCACGAACTCCGCGATCAGATCCCGCGTCCGGCTGTAACGGTGGGGCTGGAAGAGCACCAACACGCGTCCAAATCCACACTCCCGCGCAGCCTGCAGCGTAGCTCGAATCTCCGTCGGGTGGTGCCCATAGTCATCGATTACCGTCACCCCACCTTCAACGCCGCGCACCTGGAAGCGTCTATCCACACCGCGAAACGACGCCAGTCCGGCAGCAATCCTCTCAGGAGCCAGGCCAAGCTGCACCCCGATCGCCACAGCAGCAGTTGCATTCAGGATGTTGTGCCGTCCTGGAACATGCAGCTCAAAGGGTCCCCACACTTGGCCCCGCGCCGTCACCTCAAAGCGCGCGCAGGGCTGGCAGGCTCTGCGGTCTTCATCGCTTGCAGCGCCGGAGACTATCTCTCTCGGCAAAAGACGCACGCGAAAATCGGCTTCCGGCGCAGTGCCGTAGGTGTACACTTTTCGCCGCACGCGGGGTAACAGCTCGCGCAGTCTGGAGTCGTCGACGCAGGCGGTCACGGCTCCATAAAAGGGAACCTTGTCCATGAACTCGACAAAACAGTTCTCCACATCGGCCATATCCGCATAGGAGTCCATATGCTCCCGATCCAGATTTGTCACGACGGAGAGGATGGGAGACAGCTTGAGAAAGCTGCGGTCGCTTTCATCGGCCTCGGCCACAAGGTACTGCGACCGGCCCAAACGGGCATTGGATCCCAACGCATCCACTCTCCCGCCCACCACCACGGTTGGATCCAGTTCTCCGCCGGCCAGCACCGCGGCCACCATCGAGGTCGTGGTTGTCTTCCCATGCATTCCGGCAACAGCAATCCCATACTTCAACCGCATCAACTCGGCCAGCATCTCCGCTCGCTGAATCACGGGTATCTTCTGCTCCCGCGCCATCAGCACCTCCGGGTTGTCCGGGACGATGGCCGAACTGGTCACCACCACATCACTGCCGGCGACGTTGCTCGCAGCATGACCGAGAAAGACGGTCGCTCCCAGCCGCTCCAGCCGCTCAGTTACCCCCGAGGAGCGCAGATCCGAGCCGGAAACGGCATAACCCATGGTCAGCAGGATCTCCGCGATTCCACTCATGCCGATCCCGCCAATCCCTATGAAATGCACCCTCTGCGACGGTGCAAACATCGCATGCTCCGGCAACCCTGTTCCCCTCATCTTCTCCCTATTGTCCCACCTCGTCCTCTGCATGCTGGAGCTACAGTCCCGTCTGACAGCAGGCCCTCCGTTCAGGCCATTTGCAGCGCGACGGGCACAGCCGGCTCCCCCGCCCGGCCTTAAGCCCCCTGATTCCCTTCTACAGTAAGTCATTGAAATATCTTGCGATAGCTCTTCAGCGCGAACCTGAGACGGGCTGCCAAAATCAAGCCAGACCAGGGCTCCCCAAGGGCGCTTCAAAGATCATCGGGTCAACCTGCAGCGACCGCAACTTAAATTCAATGATTTGAGTCTAATCGTATCGAGAGCTTGAGCGTGGACCACGCCAGACTTTGAAGCTCTTGTCGGTGCTCGCAATCCGGATTAGCGGTACTTTGAGGCAGCTGGAAGGGTAAGCGATCATGAAAATCAAAGGCACAATTCGCAACGTTTGTGCCGCTGTAGCCATGGCAGCGGCAGCCCTGGTGATCTTGCTGCCAGCGACTCCGTCGCAGGCAATGATCTTCATCACGGCCGGCTATGCCCCACCCCCAATCCCTGTCTACGCGCAACCGCCCTGCCCGGGTGATGGCTACCTGTGGACGCCCGGCTACTGGGCCTGGGGCGGAGGAGGCTACTTCTGGGTGCCCGGCGCCTGGGTGCTTCCGCCTTATGCTGGAGCCCTGTGGACTCCCGGTTATTGGGGATGGAATGCCGGTTACTATACTTGGTTCCCGGGCCGCTGGGGCCTCTCCGTCGGATACTACGGCGGTATCAACTACGGCTTTGGATACTTTGGCGTCGGCTTCTACGGCGGCTTCTGGGCTGGGAGCCACTTCATGTACAACCGCGCCTACACCAATTTTTACCCGGGCTTCCACGGAAACTTTTACAACCACCCCTACGCCGGTTTCAGCGGCCGCCCGGGAGGAGCTTCCTTTACCCAGCAAGTGGCCTTTCGCGGAGGCGCGGCTTTCCGGGGCTCGACCATTGGCGGGGTTAACCACAGTAGCTTCGGCGGGCCCGGGGCCGTAGGAGGCACCAATCATTTCTCCGGTGGCGCCGCCGGCAGCCACTTCGGCGGCGGGAACAACTTTAGTGGCACCGCCGGCAGCCACTTCGGCGGCGGGAACAACTTTAGTGGCACCGCCGGCAGCCACTTCGGCGGCGGGAACAACTTTAGTGGCGCCGCCGGCAGCCACTTCGGCGGTGCGGCTGCCGGCAGTGGTCACTTCGGCGCTGGCGGCAGTGGTCGATTCGGCGCCGGCGGTTTCGGTCGTGTGCGATAAGGCCGGCTCCATCTGCATAGGCCTGTCGGCAAAGAATTGGGGGGACCTTCAGGACGCGGTCGATATCCTTTCCTTCTGCCCCGCTAAGCGCAGCACCATATCCGCAATCCGATCCAGCGCGCCCGGCCTGGCCAAGGCTTTCGCGCGCTCGGTCATCGCTCTTCGGCGCGGTTCGTCCCGGAGTAGCTCCCGCAACGCTTCTCGCAGCGTCTCAGCCGTCACATCCTTCTGCAGGAGCATCTCCGCTGCGCCGGCCGCAACCATCGCCTCTGCATTCCTGCGCTGGTGGTCATCCGCAGCCGTAGCCAAGGGCACCAGCAAGGACGGCTTTGCAGCCGCGCATAACTCAGCCACTGTGCTCCCGGCCCGGGCCAGCACCAGATCCGCCGCGGCATACTGCTGCGGCATATCGGTCAGGAACGCCTCCACCGCCCAGCGCGACGCATCCGCTCCGCTGGCCGCATAGGCTGCTCTGGTAGGTTCCAACTGCCGGGTGCCGGCTTGATGAACAATGGTCAGCCCTGGAACCTCCTCCATCAACTGCCTCACGATCAAGGGCATGGTCTGGTTGAAGACCAGCGCTCCATTGCTGCCGGCAGTCACCAGCAACCGCGGAGCGTGGTGCTCGGAAGCGGCTTCCGCTGGCGGTTGTGCGGCAAAGATCTCTGGTCGCACCGGAACCCCCGTAACCTCTGCGCCACGAAAGTACGGCGCTGTCTGTGCAAAGTTCACCGCTGCCGCGTTCACATGGCGCCCCAGCCAGCGGTTGGTAAGCCCTGGCGCCGCGTTGGGCTCATAGGCCAAGGTAGGAACCCGCAGCAGCAACGCCGCAATCATCGCCGGCCCACTGGCGTAACCGCCTACACCCACCACCACCTGAGGCCGGAACTCCCGCAGCAGTCCAACGCAGCGCAGCACGCCCAGCGGCAGATCCAGCATCGTGCGCAGCCGCGTCACCAGGCTCACATTCTTCCATTGGCCGGAGCGCACCAGTTCCAGCCGAAAGCCTGCCTCCGGCACCAGCCGCGCCTCCAGCCCGCGCGCCGTGCCCACCAGGCATACCTCGGCTCCATGCCGATCACGCAGCGCCCGCCCGATCGCCAGCGCCGGCATCACATGCCCGCCCGTGCCTCCCCCGGCAATCATCACTCGCAACGCATGGTCTCTCACTCGGCTCACAACCCAATCCTTACAGCTCTGTTCTCCACCAGCGGCAAGCTTCTGGTTCGGCATCTCTGCCAGGGGTTCGCTCTTGACCCTCTGCCTTCAATCGATCTCGCGGGTCATATTCAACAGCACGCCCATGCAGGCCAGGGTCACAAAAATGCTGGTTCCACCGGAGGAGATCATCGGAAGCGGCAAGCCCTTGGTCGGCAACAGGGCCAGAACCACGCTCATATTGAAGAACGCCTGCACCAGCACAATCGTCGTCAATCCAAAGGCCAGAAACCGTGCAAACGGGTCAGTGGACCGATAAGCCGTCCGCAGTCCGCGGTAGCCCAGGATGCAGAACGCCGTCAGCACGCAGAGAGCGCCAATCAGTCCCAACTCTTCGCAGATGTTGGCGAAGATGAAATCGGTGTGCGGTTCAGGAAGATAGAACAGCTTCTGCCTTCCCTCCATCAATCCCAGACCGCGAATCCCTCCCGTCCCAACCGCGATCAACGATTGCAGGATATGGAACCCCGCCCCGCGCGGATCGGCCTCCGGATGCATGAAGACGAACATGCGCTTGGCTCGCCACGCCACATGGAAGAGCATGTAATAGATCACCGGCGAGGCGGCAACTGCGCCCGCCAGCACCCACTTCACCGGCATCCCGGCTAGAAACAGCATCAGCGTCATCACCGCCGCACAAACCAGGGCCGTCCCCAGATCCGGCTCCTTCAAAATCAGCGCAATGAAGAGCAGTGGGGGAATCACCGCCGGCAGAATTGTCTCCTTAAAATCGTCGATGGCATGAATGCGCGTCTGCAGATACCAGGCCAGAAACAGCACAATCATCGGCTTGGCCAACTCCGAGGGCTCCAGCGTGATGCCAGGGAAGCGTACCCAGCGATGCGCTCCGTTCATCCCACCCCAGGCGAAGACCGAGAGCAGCAACAGCCCAGTGATGCCCATCAGCGCAAAGACCAGCTTCGGGTTGTTGTACTTCTTGTAGTTCACGCGCATCAGGACGAACAGCACCATCATGCCCGCCAGGGCATATCCGGCCTGCTTGCTGACATACGCATACGGCGAGCCCAACGTGGCTTTGGCCAGCACCGCTGAAGCTGAAAAGACAGAAACCAGCCCAAACAGGACCAGCAACAGCACGATGCCGAACAACCATTTGTCAACGCCGACGCGCTTTGCCATCCGCCTCTACACCCATCCAGCCCCCAACGCTGCGCCCCGCCGTTACGGAATTGCCGCCACCAGTTGCTTGAAGACTTGTCCTCGCTGCTCGTAGTTCTCAAACTGGTCAAAGCTGGCGCAAGCGGGAGCTAGCAGCACCGTATCGCCCGGAGAGGCCGTCTTCTGCGCCAACGCCACTGCTGGCTCCAACGTCCCAGCTCTTTCTATCTTCACCATCCCATCCAGTTGGCGCTCGATCTTTTCCGCGGCTGTACCAATGGTGATTACCGTTTTTACCCGCTCCCGCAACAGCGGTTCCAAAACACGGTAGTCGGAGCCCTTGTCCTTCCCTCCAAGGATCAGGTGAACTCCGCCGGTAAAGGCCTCCAGAGCCTTGATGGTCGCGTCCACATTCGTCGCCTTGGAGTCGTTGTAATACCTCACCCCACCAATCTCACGCACAAATTCCAGGCGGTGCTCCACAGCTTTGAAATCTCGCACCGCCGTGCGGATCGTCTCGCTCTCCACACCAGCCAGCCGCGCTGCGCACACCGCCGCCAGCACGTTCTCCAGGTTGTGCGCGCCGACCAACGAAATCTCTGCTACCGGCATCACCGGCTCGGGGCGGGCTCCTTCGCGCGGCACGTAGACAATCGACTCTCCGTAGACGAACGCTCCTTGTTTGATCGCCCTCCGGCGACTGAACCAATAGACCTGGGCGCCTCGGCCCGGGGTCGCGGTTCGCGCCGCCACCATCTGGGCATGGGCGTCCTCCGCGTTCAGCACCAGAAAGTCCTCGGCGCTCTGGAACTCTGTAATCCGCGCCTTGAGCGCCGCATAGTGCTCAAAGGTTCCATGCCGGTCCAGATGATCCGGCGTGATGTTCAGCACCAGCGCAATGAGCGGCTGGAAGCTCTCCACCGTCTCTAGCTGGAAGCTGGAAACCTCCAGGACGCTCCAAGTCTCGGGCGTGCTCTCATCCACCATCGAGGTCACCGGCCTCCCGATGTTCCCACCCACCAGGGTCGGCCTGCCGGACGCCTTCAGAATCTCCCCGATCAGCGTCGTCGTGGTGGTCTTTCCATTGGATCCAGTCACTGCAACAACCTGGCCCTGCAGGTACTCCGCGCCCAACTCCAACTCGCCGATAATCTGCGCTCCCAAGGCGCGTACCTGCTTCAACTCCGGCGTTGAAAGCGGCACGCCGGGGCTGACTACGATCAGATCCTGGCGCCGGAAGGTCAGCAGCCCATGCCCGCCCGTCTCCACCATGAAGCCCTGATCCAGCATCTCGGAGATCTCCGCAATCAGCGTAGCCGGGCGCGCATCGCTCACCGTTACC
>JAJYZE010000055.1 GCA_021800195.1 Acidobacteriota bacterium | reverse complement strand
TTGCCGCACCATCTGGCTTGCCTGTGCCGCAGTGGGAGCATGCGCCAGCATGGGATAAAAGTTGGTGGGAGAGAGCCGCCGGCTGAACTTGCCCGTATGCAGATCCTTGTTCAGGTAGATTCCCTCGGCCGGCGCCCAAAGCGTCTGCAACTTCGCGCGAAACGCCGCACTGCGCGCTCGCAATGCCTTCGCATCCGCAGTCTTGTCCAGCACGTCGGCAATGGTGGCCAATGCATCGCAGTCGGCGATGTACAGGCTCATCAGACCGACGTCGGCGAACTCGAGTCCATGCCGCCTGGGGTCGTATACGGCATCGTCGTACATCGGGCTGTTATCGAGGCCAGACTCGAGGATCGCTCCCGCGCGGGTTCCACGCGAGCCATCTTCGAGATTGCCGGGCGGGTTCTGTCCATCGCTGCCCCAGGCCAGGTAGCCGTCCATCTGGCGATGTCTGGGCCACCACTGGTTCCACTTCAGCAGCGCGGGATAGGCATCCTGAAGCAGCCATCGGTCGTGGTACTTCTGGTACAGGCCAAGCACCGTGATGGAGCCCACAGGGGGCTCTGAGCGGTCAAAGCTCTTCCAATTTCCACCCCTGGCGTAGTTGGGGATGAAGCCCTCGGCGGTGCTGGTGCGCAGCGTTTCGATGGCGTCCGCATAGGCCAGATCGCGATCGCCTACCGACGCCATGGTAGCCGCGAAAAAGGTGTCCCAGTCAAAGATGACGTACCCGCCCCACTGAACGCTCCAGATGCGGCTGACCGGAGAGACGACCCGGCCTTGCTCGGGTTCGAAGATTGTGTCCCAGCCCAGCGTGGTCTGGATCGCATCCACGATGGGACTGGTCTTTGCATTGCTGGAGAGCGACGCCTGATAGGCTGCATGCTGCCGGTGAAGGATTGCTTTGATCTGTTCCAGGCTGCGCCTATGGCCTGTGCCGATCGCCACGGGACCGGTGAGATCGGCTGCGAAGTAGGGGCCGCCGACGCCGGGTTGCGGCAGCGTGGCTGGGAATGGTGTTTGGCAGGTGCAGAAGACATGGATGGTTGCCGTGGGCGTGATGGCCTCGATGGCATCGCCATGCCAGCCCACCATTCCGGGGCGGTTCCACAGCAAGTCGACGGAAAAGAATGCGGTTGGCGCAAGTCCCCCTGATGGGATCGCCACAGGGCTGACCAGCATCACCAGGTCTGCGCCGTCGTGAGCGCTCTGCACCCGCCACTGGTCGGATTTCCAGGACACCTGCAGATCGGTGTAGCTGCCGTCCCACGCATGAGGGCCGGGCCTCACCTGCTCCGCTGTGGGATCGAGCCTCCCAATGAGCACCTCGGGCAGAAAGGCATTGCCCGATTCCGTGGTGTTGTGCTCGATGCCGAGATGGATCGCCAGACCCTCCGGCAGCAGCACCTGAGTGGTGACGCTGCGCGTATCCCAAGTGTTCCATCCCCGCGCCAGACGCTGCTGCACGGCCTTGTACTGCGCCGACTCCGGCGGCAGCGGAACCGCTGCGGCGGCGCTTGGATGCGCCTGGCCAAACATGGGCAGCGAATACCCGAATGCCGCAGCCAAAGCAACTCTGCAGAGAAACGCCGCAGTGCCTCTGGAAGCAATGCCAACTCTCATCTGAACTCCTTGCTTGCGCAGGCTTCGGCTAGCTTCCCATCACTTTCGCTGCCCGGCTGTCTGGTGTATACCGTGCTGTTGGGCGTTGGCGAGTGAGCATCGATTGCAACATGCTATCGATACCAGCACGCTGTCGAATGCAGGCCGCTATCCATAGCAGCAAAAGGGTACCACGAGAAGGGCCAGCATCGCCGGGATCTGCGCCCGGAGCACAGTCTCATAGACCGTCTGATCTGCGAGCGCCTTCACCTCATGTCCAGACCTCGTCAGACCGAGCGCGAGGGCGCCTGGTGCGTCACCATTGCCAGTGATGCGAATTTATTTGTAATTTTATTTCGCTTTCAAACTTTGAAATCTTTGTCTTCGTTTGCCGGTTGCGCCATGGGTCCGGTGGATTGGCGCGGGATGGCCGAGGATTGGATCGGCCTGAGCAGGAACAAAATCGTCCCGGGCTCTATGGCTTGAGGTGGCCGGCGTACTCCGCGTCGACGATGTTGCGCTGTACGGCTTTCATGGTATCTGCGTCCGGCATGCCTGCGGTCATCACGCCCTCAAAGAAGTAGCCCGTGGCCCAGTTGCTGTTGTCGCCTCCGGTGCCGAGGATGATCGCGCCTTCCTGTTTCATCGGTTGATAGCGCTTCGGTAGAGGGATGACGCCAGTGGTGGTCAGGCCGCCGTTCTGGGCGTTGCCCTGGTAGATGGCATAGGAGTGTTGACCGTCGTTGGCGCCCATGTCCGTAACAAAGCTTGTACCCGCTGCTACAGGAAGGCGACCGTAGATGCCGTTCTCCATATCCAGTCCCGCAATCGGCCGGCACGGACTGCCCTTGCACTTGATGTTGATCGCATCCATGTGGCCGGCATCGTTGTCCAGGTTGTTGATCTCGGCATTCCCCAGGTCAAAACAACACTTTGAGTTCAGATGGAGAGCGGAGGTGACCATGTAGACGCCTTCGGGCTGACCATCGATGGACGTGCCCACAGGGGCGTCATTGCGATAGCCAACGCCAGGCGATACGGCGATGCCATACACAGGATGTCCGTGGACGGTGATCGGAAGCGCATCGGCTTTGGCGGGCACGTCGTAGCCATTGGGCCCAGGACCACGAGCTGCGCCGCCCGGCGGCGCAGGAATAAGGTCATTATGCTTGGGAGACTGGTCGTAGATCTTCACAATGCTGCATCGGGTGTGGGTACAAAAGGCATTCTGCTGTGATGCGTCCGCGTAGCCGTCGCGGAGAAGACCGATATTGATGGAGGCCTCATCGGACTGGCGCATCACCTGGTAAAGAGGGCCCCTGTACCCGTGATAAAGGGCGCGAGTGGTGCTGTAGGCGGCGACGCAAGGAGTTTGTGCGGCAAAGATGTCGCAAGGACGGCGGCTGAAGGCATGCGCGGAGGCGATGCCAACCTGGCAGGTGGCGACTCCCAGAAGAATTCGCCGAAGCCGACGAAACTCCGCGAAACAGGATTTAGATCGGGGTTTCATGGAATATTCGTCCTCTCCTTGGATGTTGAAGGTTGCTTTTCCGGGTTTTCCGCCTCTCGCTTGGGCCGCAATGTTTACGAGGCGAGAGCCGCGAAAGAAGAGATCATGCATGTATCCCGCCCATCTTAGTCAACCCCAGCGAACCTTGTCCATATGACTGCGAACTACCGCTATGGCTCTGCCTGGGCCCTCTGGCAGGGTGCTCTGGATTGCGGTTGAATCAAAGCCGAGGGCAGACGAGCTTGGCAACGCCGGCCGGGTTGCCGGTCCTCCTCCTTTTGGTGGATTGTAAGGGCGCCAAACGGGAGACTAAACTTCCACGTGAACTGTCAGAGCTTCAATGGAAGTCTCATCTTCCACTCCAAATGCAAAGGAAAAAAGGATGCCGCACATCAACCTGCCTGATGGACTCTATGGTATTCGCAGCGCCATGGCGTTTCGCCCCGAGACGGCAAAGCCTCTGAACGAGTTGGCTCAGGTTTTGCTCTCGGATGCTCACACGCTCTCTTCCGGGGACCGCGAGCTGATCGCAACCTACACCTCTTCTCTCAACGACTGCCACTACTGCCAGAGCATTCATGGGGCGGTGGCGGCGGCACACCTGGAGGGCAACGAGGCCTTGGTGAGCCGGGTAAAGGCGGACTTTCAGCATGCGCAGATCTCCGAGAAGCTGAAGGCGCTGCTGGTGATCGCTGCGAAGGTGCAAGAGAGCGGGAGGAAGGTGACCGCGGCGGATGTGGAGCGAGCGCGTGGCCTGGGAGCGACAGATCTTGAGATTCACGATACGGTATTGATTGCTGCCGCGTTCTGCATGTATAACCGCTACGTGGATGGCTTGGCCACCGTGCAGCCGCAGGACGAGACGATGTATCGGGAGCGTGGGAAGATCGTTGCTCGCGAGGGTTACGTCAGGGTCAGCAAAAGCTATCTACCCCAGACGGGCAAAGCCGGCTGAGGCGGCAGCGGGTGAGCAAGGCCGTTGGGGCGACCACTTGAGCGGTGGGCGTCAGATACAACCGAAGCGAACCCTCGCGCCGGTTGTATTGGTCCTCAGGCGGTAGAGGATGCATCGGCCAGTGCTCCCGCAATTGCTGTTCCGATCGGAGAGCCCAACCCCGTGCAGGCATTCCATCCGGGGCCGGCGGAGAAGGCTCCGTTGTTTCCTGAAGTGATGGGGCGGAAGGCGCTGGGGTTGGCATAGAGCGTAGGGTTGAGGAAGCCGGCGGAGGCGCTGCGGGACTGGTTGATGAGGGCGGTGAGCGCCGCCCAGAGCGGTGCGACGGCGCTGGTGCCGCCCACGACCTCCTGCTGGCCGTCAACGAAGATGTTGTAGCCGGTCTCGGGTGAGGCGTTGCCAGCGACGTCCGGGACGCCGCGGCCACCGGTTGAAGTGGTGGGTGCGGGGACGTTGGCGTAGGATTGCCAGGAGGGTAGAGGAAAGACGGTGCTGACGCCGCCGCCGGTGGCACCGCCCTGGCTGCCGTCGTTCCAGACCACCTCGCTTAGGATGGTGGATCCGCTGGATGTCAGTTGAGTTCCTCCGCAGCCGGTGACGTAGGGGCTGGAGGCGGGGAAGTCGACGTGGTTGCCGCTGAGTCCGTCGCCTGAGCCCTGGTCGCCGGAGGCGACGGTGATTGTGATACCGAGCGCGGCGGCGGATTGGCAGGCATCGTTGAGCGCGGAGAGCGAGGAAGAGGTCCAGCTTGCCTCCGGCGCTCCCCAACTGATGGAGAGGATCGAGGGGTTGTGGGTGGTGTCATGGACGGCGGTGGTGACGGCGTCGATGAAGCCCTGATCGGTGTTGGGTGTGAAGTAGACGGCGATCTGCGCGCCGTTGGCGATGGAGCCGGCGACCTCAATGTCCAGCGCCACCTCGGCGTCCGCGCTGCTGGCGGTGGTGGGGGAGTTGGCTCCGCCGTCGACAGAGATGGAGGTGACGGTAGGCGTGGCCAGACCAAGCCCGGAGAAGTAAGTGGTGAGGTCGCTGGGATTGTAGCCCCCGCCAAGTTCGATGATGCCGATGGTCTGGCCTGCGCCGGTTACTCCGGTGGGAAAGTTGTACAGTGCGGCGACCTGGGGAGGGTTGTAGCTGGCCCCAGTCTGTTGTGCTTTGAGCCTTTTCGGCGGACTGAGGATTCGGATGTGGGGCCGGGCCAGGGGACGTGTGTCCAGCCCGATTACCGCTTCCACCAGTTCGGCGTGCTCCTGGGGCAGGGAGATCTCGCCGGTGAAGGCGCAGAAGAGGCTCTCCTCAAGCTGGTAGTTGTGCAACTGGACGGCAAATGCCTGTTCCAGGTTGCGCACCGGCCCGCGTAGCACCAGCGTGCGCCGTGGCAGACTGGAGGCGTTCTCATCCACGGAGAGGCCAAACTCATGGGCGAAGCGGCGCAGCGCGGCGAAGCTGGTGGGGTCAGCGGCGAATCTGCGGTTGAACTCCTCGCGCGAGACTCTGCCGCCGGGCAGTGCTTCGAGAGAGAGCGGCGTTTTGCGCTTCACCAGAACGGAGACGCTCAGAATCTGTTCAGGCGCAGACGGTCCGGCATCGATTGCGTTGGGCGGTGCGGTGCGTTGGCTGCCGGGAAGCGGAACTCGGGAAGATGGAGACGTCATGGCACCTCGCTGGAACTTGCGGATAGTTGGAGGGGTCAATCGACCACAAGGTTGCTTGCCGGCGCCGTGCCGTGAATCTTTGAACGTCTGCTCGTTGGTTGGAGTTCTGCTGGCCGAGCACAGGTTCGGCATCCGGCAAAATCACGTCTCCAAAGTCACATCTCCAAAATCACATTTCCAGGACGCGAGCTGTGGGACACCCCTCTCCGCCGCCGGCCATGTAGTATGCTTCTTTGTCTATGAGCCACAGCTTCTCCGCCATGCTGCACGTTTCCGGCGACGTTCGCGATGCCATTGCCTTTTATGGGAGGGCGTTCGACGCTACGCTCGGCTGGAGTACGCCCCCATCCGCGGGTATGGTGGCGCAACTCCTGGTGCATGGCGCTGAGTTCTGGGTGCATCCGGCCAGTGAAGAGATTGGCAATCCGTCGCCGGCAGATCTGGGTGGCACGGCGGTCCGGTTGATGCTCATCGTGGAAGATCCAGATGCCGTCTTCGCTCAGGCAGTGGCTGCTGGCGCTGTGGTTCGGTCCCCCATGCAGGACCACGACTATGGATGGCGAGATGGCTCGGTGCAGGATCCGTTTGGTCATCGCTGGGAGATCGGCAGGCCGTTGTAGCTCGCACCAGGAGGGGGCCCGCTGGACCTCTGTAACCACCTGTCACAGCGCAGCCGGTTTGCTCCGCAGGAGAAATCGAGGCCCAGACTTTGCCCATGATTCAGCTCGTGCGCCAGTTGGCCCGGAGTGCGATAACTCTTGCTCTTGCTGCGCAAACTCTTGGCAGAAAACATTCGCAACGGGCTGGAGAATGGTCCTGGTTGCTCGCGTTCAGTGACCGACTGCTTGCAGGAGGAGGGTGAGGCCGATCAGCAGCAAGCCGCCAAAGACGTACTTTAGAAAGACTGCTCCAGAGATTCGCTGGTTGATCATTCGTCCCAGGATGACGGCCGGAAGCATCGCGGGCAGGGAGTAGAGGTACTCTCGCGTCACCACGCGTGTCCATAGACCGGCACTCCAGAAGCCCACCATCCCCAGGAAGCTGGCAGGCAGAAAGTAGGCGTGCAGTGTAGCCCGAAACTGCTGCGGAGACCATCGCCGCAGGGCGCCGTAGATCACCAGCGGCGGCCCGTTCATGCCAAACGCTCCTCCCAAGACGCCGGCCAGAAAGCCGGCCAGGAGCAGCGCCGTATGATGCCAATCCTCTTCCAGCGTGAATCCATCTTTCGCCAGCAGCGAATAGCTCGCGAAGCCGACAAGCAAGGCTCCGAGGCTGCCCTTGACCCACCCAGGCGGCGCATGAGTCAGCAGCAAGAGGCCCAGGGGCACGCCGAAGACCGTGGCTGCCAGCAATCCGGCGGCGCTGTGCAGGCGAATCTGGCGCCAGTCCTGAGTCACCACCAGGGCTGCGATGGAGATGGACAGCAGAACAGCCAGCGGGGCAGCGACGCTCACCGGCATAAATAATGCCAGCAGCGGCACGGCGATCAGTGCTTCGCCGAATCCAAACGACGATCGCACCAGGGTCGCCAGGAATACGACGAGCATCACGAATGGAAGCGAAGCGTGAATGGTCTCTCCCGGTAGGCGTCGGTTCGGTGTTCCGTTGGCGAGCGCGGGCCTCTGAGCCTTACGGCCGGTTGCGCCCGACCTGACAGGGGATAGCGGGAGCCAAGCTCCACGTGTCTGCTTTAGGGACGAATCTGATTCGGGAGCAGGCTCTAATATCCGTTGGCGATCAGGTAAGCAGGCGTCAGCCAGTTCTGCTGGGAGGCGGCGCGCTGCGCGGCGGCGTACTTGGCCAGAGTATCGGTTTCGATGTTGACCCGCTCTCCGGGCTGGAGTGTGTGCAGGTTGGTTGCTCGGTAGGTGTGCGGGATGATGGCAATCTCGATGCGGGGAAGATCCAGGCGCGCGACGGTGAGGCTGATGCCATTGATGGTGATGGATCCCTGCGAGATGACCTGAGACGCGAGATGGTCCGGGATCTCCACGATGAGACGCCAGTCAGTTGTTGCCAGGTCGCTGTGCAGGGGAAGCAGAGAGACCAGCGATCCCGTGGCGTCCACATGCCCCTGCACCACGTGCCCGCCCAGTGGAGATCCGGCAGGGGTGGGAAGTTCCAGGTTGACGGTGGCGCCGGAGGAGAGGTCGCTGAGGTTGGTTCGGGCCAGCGTCTCTACAGCCAGATCAGCGGCGAAGTGGGCGCTCTCCGGGAGCGGGATCGCCGTAAGGCAGACGCCGTTGACCGCGATGCTGTCGCCGATATGCCAGCGGCCGTGGAGCTGCGGGGCGGAGATGACCATGCGGGTTGCTCCCGCGCCGGGGGTAATGGAAACAACCGTGCCCGTGGTTTCAATGAGTCCGGTGAACATAAGAAGAGTATAGAGAACCGGCGACCCCGATTTTCGGGCTGGGTCAGAGGACTCCGGCCCAGGGGTCGTGGAGGTAGCCGACGGTGCGGTGGTCTTCACCGTTGGGGGTGAGATCCGAAGGGAAAGTGGAGTGGGTGGTATGGATGAGGCGCTGTTGGAGGGCCTGGGGCGAGCCGAAGTTGGCAGCGAAGGGGATCGCGTCGTCCCCGAGGTGGATCCGACTGGAGTAGAGTACGACGCGATCGACCAGATCGGAGGTGAGAAAGCTGTCGTTGACCTGGGAGCCGGCCTCTACCAGGAGGCTGAGAATCTGGCGTTGGGCCAGCTCAGCGAGCACGGCATGGAGGTCCAGATGATGGTGCAGGGTGGGGATCTGGCGAACCTCTGCGTTGTGGGAGGCGAGGCGAGAGGCCCGGGCGGCGAGGTCCGGGTCAGAGCTGGTGAGGTGCGGGAAAGATAGCAGCAGCAGGTCGTTGGCGGCGGAGGTGACGAGGTGAGAGTCTAGGGGGGTGCGCAGAGCGCCGTCCAGAACGACGCGCAGCAGCGGACGGCGGCGCGGGAGTCCGGTGCGGTCCGTGAGCGAGGGATTGTCGGCCAGGATGGTCCCGATGCCGGTGAGAATGGCGTCGGAGGCGTGGCGCAGGAGTTGAGCATCGGCCCGGGCGGCTGCTCCCGTGATCCAGTGGGGTGCCTTGTTTGTTCGGGTGGCTGGAGCAGGGGCGAGTTTGCCATCGGCTGACAGCGCGGCTTTGAGGGTGACGAAGGGGCGCCGATGCTGCACGAAATGGGCGAAGGCATCGTTGAGACGCCGGGACTGCCGGGCTAACGGATGATCTGGATCAAGGAGGATGACATCGATGCCGGCGGCGCGAAGGCGGGACAGCCCCTGGCCGCGGACCAGAGGGTTGGGGTCCACGGTGGCTACGACGCTGCGCGCGATGCCTGCGGCGATGAGTGCGTTGGCGCAGGGCCCCGTCCGTCCCTGGTGGGAGCAAGGTTCGAGTGTGACGTAGGCGGTGGCTCCGCGAACGGTGTGGCCCAGCTCGGAGGCTTGTTTGAGCGCGACAATCTCGGCGTGATGGCGCTTGTCATAGCTGTGCGCACCCTCCCCGACGAGGTGTTCGTCGCGGGTAAGCACGCAGCCAACCGTGGGGTTGGGGCTGGCGAAGGCTGCGGCCTGCCCGGCGAGACTGAGGGCTCGAGTGAGAAAGAGCTCGTCCTGGAGCGTGAAAGGCATCCGAGATCAGCATAGCTGCAATCACCTTGTGATGGAGCGTCGGCAGAGGCAGCAGGGGATCGCAGAGCTCGGGCCGTGACTTGGTTTGTTGCCGCAAGGGTGATGTGCACCGGGCTTTGTTGCACGGTCATCGAAGCTCGAAAGGGCTAATTTAGAAGAGCGTCGACGAAGGCCTCGGCGTCGAACGGGATGATGTCTTCCAGTTTCTCGCCAATACCGGCATAACGGACGGGAAGGCCCAACTCCTGTGCAATGGCGACGACGATTCCGCCCTTGGCGCTGCCATCCAGCTTGGTAAGGATGATGCCGGTGACGTGCGCGGCCTCGGTGAAGAGGCGAGCCTGCTGGAGTCCGTTCTGGCCCGTGGTGGCATCAATCACCAGCAGCGTCTGATGCGGTGCTCCGGGGAGCAGGCGCTCGGCGGTGCGGCGCATCTTATCTAACTCCTTCATGAGGTCGGACTTGGTGTGCAGGCGACCGGCGGTATCCACGATCAGCATTCCGGTGGAGCGTGCCTTGGCCGCAGTGAGTGCATCGAACAGCGCGGCGGAGGGGTCACCGCCCTGGCGGGTGCGAATCAGATCGACAGAGGAGCGTTGCGCCCAGACTTCGAGTTGCTCTATGGCGGCAGCGCGAAAGGTGTCGGCAGCGCAGAGGAGCACGGTGTGGCCTTCCCGGCGGAAGAGAGCGGCCAGCTTGCCGCTGGTCGTGGTCTTTCCTGTGCCGTTGACGCCTACCATCATGATCACCTCGGGCGGAGCTGCGGGGTGCGCCACAGGCGTCTCCACGGAGCAGAGGATGCGGAGGATCTCCTGTTTCAGGAGAAGCTTGAGCGAGGCTCCGTCCGCGATGCCGTGCTGGAGTGCCCGTTCACGCAATACCTGGAGAATCTGGTTGGTAGTAGTGGACCCGATATCGCAGGATAAAAGGGCCAGTTCCAGGTCGTCGAGCGAGGCTTCGTCCACCTCGCGCGTCAGGGCGATGACCGAGGCCAGGGAACTGGACAGCGACTCGCGGGTGCGGGCGACGGCCCTCTTCATGCGGGCTAACAAGCCACCCGTCACGGCGGCTTCGCCTGCGGGCGAGGGCGGTGTGGCTTGCATCTGGGTTGTAGTGCCCGAGGACGGGTTATCGCGCTTGCCGAAGATTGAAAAGGCCATCCGTTCCAGTTTAGCGGAGCAGGTTGTTACTCGATGCGCCCCGGCCGAGCCATGAGCTCACCTATGGCATCCAAGGGGGATTTGCCGTGGTGAAGGATGGCCTCCACTTGTTCGGTGATCGGCATCTCCACGCCATGGCGGCGAGCCAGACCAAGCGCCGCAGCCGTGGTCAGGATGCCTTCAGCCACCTTGCCATTGAGCTGTGCGATCACTTCATGAAGTTTCTTCCCTCTGCCGAGTTCCATGCCCACCGCCCGGTTGCGGGAAAGGCCTGCGGTGCAGGTAAGCACCAGGTCACCGATGCCGGAGAGGCCGGACATGGTCTCCCGGCGGCCACCGCAAGCCATCGTAAGACGTGCAATCTCCGCATTGCCGCGGGTGATCAGCGCGGCGGTGGCGTTATGCCCCAGTTCCAGTCCCGTCACCACGCCGGCAGCTACGGCGATGACGTTCTTGAGCGCGCCTCCAAGTTCGGTGCCAATGACATCCTGGTTGCGGTAGGCGCGTAAGGAGGCCGAGCTGAAGTCGTCCTGCAGACGTTTGCCCAAAGCTGGATCCTCTATGGCCACGGCAATGGCGGTGGGCATGCCCGTGGCGACTTCATAGGCGAAGGAGGGTCCCCCCAGGGCGCCGACGGGGTTGGCGGGGGCGTACTCGGAGATGATCTGCGACATGCGCAGGAAGGTTCGCTCTTCAATCCCCTTGCTGGCGGAGAGCAGCACCTGCCGGGGGCCGAGCAGCGGAGCCAATTGCAGCATGATGGAGCGAAGCGCCTGCGATGGCGTTACGCACAGCACCAGATCCGCGCTCGCCACGGCATGCTCCAGGTCGTGGGTAATGCGCAGGCCGGGAGGAAGATGAAAGCCGGGCAGATAGCGATCATTGACGAAGCTCTCTGTCAGTTGCAGGGCGTGGTCGGGAGAGTGGGCCCAAAGGGCGAGTTGGTGACCGCCACGTCGAGCCAGCGAGATGGTAAGCGCAGTTCCCCAGGCGCCTGCCCCGATGACAGCGATGCGGCTCATGGCTCAGCCCTTTTTGGTGTGGTGCGGGCCTTGCCGTCTTCCGCTGCGGCGGCGCTCTTTTTACTGCCCAGGCGGTTTTCCGTACCGCGCAGCAAGCGCCGTATGTTGGCCTGATGCTTGGCAACGGTGAGCATCGCAATGGCGCTGAGCCCGGCGAGAAGGGCGTTAGAGCGCTGCTGCTGGAGCAGGAGCGCGAACAGAGGAATGGAGAAAGCTGCCAGAACGGAACCGAGCGAGACGTAGCGGGTGATGGCGACGACGAAAGCAAAGACCCCGGTGGCGGCCAAGGCCACCATCGGCGTGAGCGCCAGGAAGACGCCCAACGCGGTGGCGATTCCCTTGCCGCCGCGGAAGCGCAGCCAAACTGGGAAGATATGACCGGTTACAGCAGCTACTGCAGCGCATACGGCCAGCGTGGAGGGGCCGTGAGCGGCCGGCGGGGCGATGTGCGTGGTGAGAAAGACGCTGAGATAGCCCTTGAGAGCGTCACACAGGAGGGTCAGCAGGCCGAGGGATGTTCCCCCGGCGCGGGCCACGTTGGTGGCGCCGATGTTGCCGCTGCCAACGGCGCGAACATCCTCTTTCCGCAGGAGCCGAACCAGCAGATAGCCAAAAGGGATGGAGCCGAGCAGATAGGCCGTTGCGAGCGTCAGGAGCCAGAGGGTCATGGTCTTCGAAGATGAGTGTAGCAGCCTGGAATTTCAGATGGATCGGCTGTTGCAACGGCAACTTTCAGCGAAGCCCTGGTGCGGCTCCGGGGGGACCTAGAGAAGGTGCCGACGCAGCATCTCCAGGGCGTGCTGGGCAGCCCAGAGACGGATCCGGTCGCGACTCCCTCGGAGGGTGATCTCGTGAACCTGAGTCTCCTTGCCGTCGGTAAGGGCAAGGTAGACCAGCCCGACGGGCTTTTGAGCGTCTCTACCGCGCGGAGCACCCGGGCCGGCGATGCCGGTGATACTCAAGGCCAGGGAGCTTCCGACGCGGCGGCGGATTCCTTCCGCCAGGGCGCGGGCCACGGCCTCGGAGACGGCTCCGTGCTCGTCGATCAGATAGGAAGGAACGTCGGCCAGCGCCGTCTTGCTACGGTTGGAGTACGCAATGGCGCCGCCCAGAAATACCCGCGAGCTGTTGGGAATGGAGGTCAGTCGCTGACCAATGAGACCACCCGTACAGCTCTCAGCGACGGCCAGGGTTTGGTGGCGGACGCCAAGCATCAGCAGAACTACCTCCTCCAGCGACTCACCATTGCTGGAGAAGACATCGTCGCCCATCTCCCTGGAGACCGCGTCGGCGACGGCCTCCACGCGCGCTTCGGCTTCCACCAGAGTTGGCTTGACGCAGGAGAAGTGAA
>JAJYZE010000388.1 GCA_021800195.1 Acidobacteriota bacterium | reverse complement strand
CTTCCGGGCTTCATTGGAGATCCCGCCAAGTCCAATGAAAGCATCCTGGAGGCCATCCAAATGGCGTGGCATGAAGAGTACGAGGACGCCAAAAACCCGTAGTCCTATCGTTCCGCAGGGACAAGGTATTGACCGGATCCCCGTTAACCCTTCCTACCCCTCTTGGTGGAAGTATCTGCAGCAGCGGTAGAGCCCGGCTTCTCGTCCCCGTGTGAGCATCTGTAGGCCCGGTTCTCCGGCAGGCTGGACGGCGGGGCAATCTGCCCTGATCCTCGCCTGCAGGGAGATCTTTTGGGTCTATCGAAAAATCTTGCTGCGCAAGTCGCTCTGGCGGAGATAACATCTTTCGATATGAGTCTGTCGGCTTCGCCCACGCCGTTTCTCACTTCACCTCCGATGGCTGGACGGCCTCACTCCGGTCGTCCCCGCTCTTTTGATCGCGATCAAGCTCTGGACGCAGCCATGCGGGTCTTCTGGAGACAAGGCTATGAAGGGGCATCGCTCAGCGACCTGACGGCCGCCATGGGGATCAATCGTCCCAGCCTGTACGCCGCCTTCGGCGACAAAGCCGGCCTCTTCCGCGAGGCGGTTGCCCGCTACGGCATCGGCCCGGGACGGTACGTTCGCCGCGCCCTCGGCCTGCCCCGAGCCCGCCAAGTTGCCGAGATGCTTCTCCGCGGCACAGTCGATATCGCCACCGACGAGGCCAATCCCGGCGGCTGCCTCTGGGTCCAGGGAGCCCTGGTCACCAGCTCCGAAGGGGAGCCGATCTGCCGTGAGATGGCAGCCATCCGGGAACGCGGCATCGCTCAGATGCGGGAGCGCTTCGAGCGCGCCTGCCGGGAAAGCGACCTGCCCGCCACCACCAACGTTCCCGCTCTCACGCTCTTCCTGGTGAGCATGATGAACGGCCTGGCGGTGCAGGCATGCAGCGGCCACAGCCGCGAGGCCCTCAACAGCGCCGTCGATCTGGCCTTGAAGGCTTGGCCCAGCGCCTGAACAGCCTGCCCTCCGGCGGCTCGGCAGGACCGGCGCCGCCGGGCACGACCCGGCTGCAGCCCATGGCCGCACAGAAGCCCATCCAGCAGAGAAGGCCGCCCCGGAGGGAGACAGCCTGTCACTTTGCGCAAATCTTCGTGAATCTATTTTGATTTGGAAGCGGAGTGATTCGGCGCGGAGGACTTCACCATGGCCTCGGCCTGATCGATCGCCTGATAGAGGTCGGATACATCCTTGACCTGTATCCATCCCTTTGTCGTCGCCACAACAATCGTAGGGGTCTCCATAAGGCCCAGCTTCACGCCCAGCGCATTGTCCGCATCCACCTCCCGCGCCAGTTGCCCGTGAGGATCGAGGACGAACGGCAACTGCTTGCCATGCCGCGCAAAAAACTGCTGGGTGAATTTGGTGAGATCGTCCGGGCTGGCGATCTCGAACTGGGAGGCGAAGACCTCCCGGCGATACTCCGTGGCCAGTTCCGGCGAGACTTCATCCTGCAGATAGCGCGCATAGAGCGAAGCCTGATAGCTCCACATGTGGCCCGGAATGTGAAAGTCATACCGGACATAGGGAATGTGGTAGTGGTCCACCGCCATGTGAACAAACGGGAACGCATGCGCGCATGCGGGGCACTCCAGATCTTCCCATTCGATCAGCGCGATCTTGTCTCCGGGGGGTGGTACCAGCATCGAGGTGTTCTTGAAGTGGTCAACTTCATTGGGTGGGAGCGAAGTCTGGGCGCTCGCCGCAACGGCTGCGAACGAAGCCAGAAGGATTGCGGGAAGAATCATCTTTTTTGACAGAGGAGATAGACGCAAGCGCTGTGCCTTTGCGAGCAAGTGTGCTCAAATCCCTATTGAATCATCAAGTCGTCAAATCGCCAAACGATAGGTCGTGGCGCTTCTCCCCGGGGCGGCAGGCGTACTGCGCGGCGGCCCATGCCCATCGGCAGCCCGCCGCAGCCCTGCGCGCAACGCCAGCAGCCCCAGCCAGATTCAGGAGCCTCCGCCACCGGGTAGAGTCAACGCCATCCGGCTACTTCCCGGGGCTATTTTCTGGGGCCGGCGCTGGGGCGGGCAGAACCGCCTGCCCCTCCAGCCAATCGCCCGCCGTCAAGTCCCGAGGCATCACTTCGATCGGTTCAAGATCGGCCAGCTCCTTTTCGGCTCCGCTGATGCGCTGCAACTTGCGCGCCTGTGGGAAGACGCGGGCCTCGACGGATCCGACAAAGCCGTTGTACTCCTTGATCGAAGCCTTAAGACCTTTCCCAACCCCTTCCAAAAACTCGGTCGACCGCCGGAAGCGCTCATAGAGTTCCGTCGCCACCTGGAAGATTTGCTTGGCCTCCTGAGCTACCTTGGCCTCTCGCCAGCCCAGGGCAACTGCGCGCAGGATGGTAAGCAGCGTGGTGGGCGAAGCCAGAATCACCGACTTGCGCGCGGCGTAGTCCAGCAGATCCGCATCGGCTGCAACAGCCGCGCTGAAGTACGCCTCCAGAGGCAGAAAACAGACGACGAAGTCCGCCGATCCCTCCATGTGGCTCTGATACTCTTTACCGGCCAGCTCGTCCACCCGCTGCCGCACCGCTCTGGCGTGCTCCACCAGCTTC
>JAJYZE010000387.1 GCA_021800195.1 Acidobacteriota bacterium | reverse complement strand
CTGACCGGAGCCATGGATGCGAATACGAAACTTGCCGACAACGACTTTCGCAGCATGCTGCCGCGTTTTACGCCGGAGGCGATGCAGGCCAACGGGGCTTTGGTGGAGCTACTGCGCACCATCGCTGAGGAAAAAGATGCTACCCCTGCACAGATTGCGCTCACCTGGCTGCTGGCGCAAAAGCCCTGGATCGCGCCCATCCCCGGAACGACCAGACTGGATCGACTGGAGGAGAACCTTGGCGCTGCGGCCATGGAACTCTCCGCCTCCGACTTGAAGAAGATCAGCGAAGCCGCAGCCAAGATCAAAATCCAAGGAGCGCGCTATCCCGAACACCTTGAGGCCATGACCGACCGCGGAACCGCAAGCATGCTGAAGCGGCAACGGGAGAGCCTCGAAAGCTTGTCGCCTGCGGCTATCTTTCCCCTGGCCGGCAGTTGCTGGACCCCGACAGGTCCTCGATCGAGGGCGGATACAGGCGAAATCTGCGCATAGCATGCAGCAGCGCCTACAGGTGCGATCGTGGGGGAGGAGCGGTGCGTGCGCGGAATGCCCTACAGCACCTGCTTGGCAATGGTGGCCAGTTGCATGTTCGAGGTGCCTTCGTAGATGGATCCAATCTTAGCGTCGCGATAGAGCTTTTCGACCGGGTAGTCCTTGACAAAGCCATAACCTCCGAAGATCTCCACAGCCTTGCTGGCGACGCGCTCTGCGACTCGGGAGACGAAATACTTGGTCATGGCGGCCTCTTTAAGAAAGGGCAGGCCGGATTGCTTGCGCCGCGCCGTGTTATAAACCATCAAGCGGCTGGCTTCGATTTCGGTGGCCATTTCGGCGAGCGCGAACCGAACGGCTTGGAACTCCGAGATGGGTTTGCCGAACTGGCGACGCTCCTGGCTGTAGCGAAGAGCGTGTGTCCAGGCTCCTGTGGCCAGACCCAGAAGTTGCGCTGCGATGCCGATCCGCCCCTCGTTGAGCGTCTCAATGGCGATCTTGTAGCCCATTCCGGGCTCTCCGAGGATGTTAGCAGCCGGAACGCGGCAGTCGTCCAGAAGGAGTTCGCAGGTGGAACTTGCGCGAATCCCCAACTTGTCTTCTTTTTTGCCGACGGAGAAGCCGGGCGTGGATCTTTCGACCAGGAAGGCCGTGATGCCCTTGTAGCCGGCTCCGGGGTTGATGTTGGCAAAGACGATGAAGAGACCGGCCTCCGCAGCATTGGATATCCAGAGTTTGCGGCCGTTGAGGACATAGTCTTCGCCGTCGGCGCGGGCCGTGGCCGTCAGAGCGAAGGCGTCAGAGCCGGAGCCGGCCTCGCTGAGGGCGTAGGAGCAGATGGTATCCGTGGCCATGCGGGGGAGGTAACGCTGCTTCTGATCGTGATTGCCCCAACGCAGAAGCGCATTCACGGTAAGGGTGTTCTGGACATCGACCAGGACTCCAACCGCGGGGTCAACGGCGGAGACCTCCTCGACGGCCAGAATGGAGCTGAAAAAGGATGCACCTACACCGCCATACTCCTGAGGTATCTCGATACCCATCAGACCCAGTTCAAAGAGTTGGGAGATAATGGCAGGGCTCATCTTCTGCGCCTCGTCCATCTCCCGGACCAGCGGCGCGATCTTGTTGCGGGCGAAGCGGCGGACAGTTTCCTGGAGAAGCTGTTCCTCGGGGGTCAGGTTGGAGAGCGGAGCCGGGAGGGCGGTTGGGTTGGCGATTGCGTCCATGAAGAATATCTCCGGAAAAGAGTTGCATGCTTATTCTACCCGAAGGTAAATTAACAGATCAGGAGCTTGTTGAATCCGCACCTCTGCAACCAGCGGCGCGTCCCCCATGATGACTCGATGCGCTGACCGTCAGCAAGCATCGAACCGAGTCGAGCCGGAACGGCGGCTTTGACGGACATCCGGAAGCGCCAAGAGCAAACCATGCGGCGCGGCAGCGGAGTAGGAAGAAAGTCCGCGCGATGGCATGGTTGTGGAGTACGGTGTGGGACAGAACAGGGGAGGGAGCGAAACGAATGCGAATTATAACCTTGGTCCGACAGGTGCTGGACGCGGAGGAGAGCGTCCGGGTGCGGGGTGGTGCGGTGGATTTGGAGGGCAGCAAACTGGTGATGGACACCATGGACGAGTATGGGGTGGAAGAGGCGCTGCGCCTGCGTGAGGCAGCGCCGGGTGAGACGCCGGTTGAGATTGTGGCGTTGGCTATCGGACCGGAGCGAGCCGAGGAGTCTCTCCGCACGGCACTGGCGATGGGGGCGGATCGCGGAGTGCATGTGTTGACGAATGAGCTTCTCGACGCGATCGCGCTGAGCGCCGTGGTGGCGCAGGTTGCGCGTGGCGAGGGTGCGGACTTGATCTTCTGCGGAGGTCAACAGGCGGACTGGGACAGCCAGGCTCTGGGCGCGGCTACGGCAGAACGCTTGCAGTGGCCGCAGGCCACCTGGACCAGCCAGTTGGAGAGGAAAGGCTCGACGTTGGTGGGCAAACATGAGGTGGACGAGGGCAGCGAGACCTTTGAAATCGAGTGGCCTGCGGTGGTGACCACCCAACAGGGGCTGAATGAGCCCCGTTATCCAACGCTGCCCAACATCATGAAGTCCAAGAAGAAGGAGATTCGCAGACAACCTCTGGAAGC
>JAJYZE010000386.1 GCA_021800195.1 Acidobacteriota bacterium | reverse complement strand
GGGTTTGAGCCAGGTGGGTGGGCAGTTGCGGCCCGGGATCGTGCACCGCCTGGATAAACAGACCAGCGGACTGCTGGTGGTGGCCAAGAACGATGCTACCCACCGCCAACTGGCGGAGATGTTTGCCAGCCGGAGGATGCGCAAAACCTATCTTGCCCTGGTGCACGGCGAGGTGAAGGGCGAAGCGGGGACGATTCAACTGCCGATCAGCCGGGATCTGGTGCGTAGAACACGCATGACCACCCGGCGCGCCGAAGGCCGAAGCGCCGTCTCCCACTGGAGGGTTCTGCAGCGGCTGAGCGGCGACTATGGAAGGTTCACGCTGCTGGAGGTGCGGATCGAAACCGGGCGAACCCACCAGATTCGCGTGCATCTGCAGGCCCTGGGGCATCCGGTGGTGGGAGACGCCTTGTACGGTGCACCGCGCCGCATACGGCGGATGCCCCGGGCGGAGGGCTCCAGGCGTCAGGCGGCGGATGCAGGGGATTGTGAGCCGGAGGATCTGGCGCCGGAGCGGAACTTTCTGCACGCGGCGGAGCTGGAGTTCGTGCATCCACGGAGCGGCAAGCCATTGTTGTTGCGAGCGGCGTTGCCGCAAGAGCTGCAAGGGATGTTGCGCCGGCTTGACAGGATGGAAGGAGCGGGAGAGTAGACGGCGCTTCAAAAGGTGCTTCGGCCACGTCAATTGATACGATGGTTAGCATGAGATTTCGCACATGCGCGCTATGGACGGGCCTGATCCTCGGATCGGCTGCATGGGGGCTGGCCGCCGCCGCGCAGAGCAGTCCACCTCCGCCGCCGCCCTCCACCCCCCAGGCAGGCTCAACACCGGCAAGCCCAGCTCCGTCAGGCTCCGCACAGCAGGCCACGCCGCCGTCTTCCTCCGCACCCGCCCCGCAACTGGAGCGGCGCCTGGGCGAGCCGCCAGGGACTGAAGTTCTGCACGTGTTCACGCGTGAGGTGGATCTCTTCTTCGCGGTCACCGACAAGCATGGAGGCTTTGTCAACGGCTTGGAGCCCAAGGACTTTGGGCTCCTGGACGATGGCCGTCCGCCGGAGCGGGTGATTCGCTTTGAGCAACAGACCAATCTGCCCTTGCGCGTGGGCATCATGATCGACACCTCCAGCTCCATCCGGGAGCGATTTCACTACGAGCAGCAGGCGGCGGTCGATTTTCTATTGCAGGTGATGCACCCGGCGGATCGGTCGTTCGTCGAGGGCTTCGATGTCCAGACCGATATCGAGCAGAACTTTACCAACCGTGTGGACCTGCTGAATAGCGCGATTGAGCGGCTGCGGCCAGGCGGCGGAACGGCGTTGTTCGACTCCCTCTACAAGACCTGCCGTGACCAGATGCTGCCTTTGAACCAGGAAGAGGAGGTACGCAAGGCGATCGTGATGGTATCGGATGGCGATGATGACTATAGCCGGGCGACGGAAGATGAAGCCATCAAGATGTGCCAGCGAGCCTCAACCATCGTGTACACCATCAGCACGAACACCGGTCCCAGCCGTGACAAGGGCGACGACGTACTGCGGGCGATCTCCTCGGCGACCGGAGGGCAGGCGTTCTTTCCCCCGAGCATGCCGGATGTGGGAGAGGGTTTCCTGAACATCGAGGCCGAGCTGCGCAGCCAGTATTCACTGGTCTATGTTCCGGCGGACTACAAGCCCAACGGGGCCTTCCGCACCATCTACCTTCAGTGTGTGGATCCGCGCTATTCGGTGCGCGTCCGGAAGGGCTACTTTGCGCCCCGGCAGGAGTAGTTGCGTGGACCGTGGCTCCGGGTCCGCCAGCCAGGGGTCTCGATCCGCGGCATCATTCCAACGCAACTTTTGACAGCAGAAGCGGTTTATGGCGATTGCGAGGTCTTCATGAAGAAACTCCGCAGAGGCAGTCTGCTGGCGGTGGTTCCGTTAGCGGGTGTTCTGGTTTTGGCGCCGCTTGCTCCGGCACAGCAATCCCCGGTCGCTCCGGTCCAGCCGCAGCCGGTTGCGCCGCCACCGCCGGGAATGGAGGAAATGATTGGGAGTCTGGCTCCCCAGCCGGCCAGCCGTAGCTCGTTTACCTTTGATCGCAATATGTTGCAGTTGGCCGCAGGATTCCTGAACGATGGCGAGGGACCGCCGATGCAGCTGGACAGCATTCGGGTGGAGAACTATCACTATCAGGAGCCGGCGTTCTATGTTCCGCAGGCCATGCATGCGCTGACCGCGATGCTGGAGGCAACCGGATGGAAGCACCTGGTGGAGCAGCATCCGGGGCCCACAACAGCGCCCACCATGGTTCCAGGAGCCCCGCCGGCTGCAACCCCGCCGCGCCGGACCCTCACCGACCTCTGGCTGCACCTTACCGGGATGGACATCGACAATGTTCTGGTGCTGGTGCGCAGTCCGCGGCAGATGAACGTGATTGAGGTCTCCGGGGATCTGCGTCCGCTGGATCTCATCCACCTCAGCGGACACTTTGGGATTCCCAGGGTCGATCCCAACGTCGTGATGGTCCCGGCGCCATCGGGAAAATGAAGAATCTCAGAGCATCGTTCCCAAAGCGATCCAGAGCGATCCAGAGTGATCCCGAAGATCGCTCTACCAGCCATAGCGCTCCACCTCGCTTAGCAGAGCCAGCTTCCGCTCGGGCGGCAGAAAG
>JAJYZE010000385.1 GCA_021800195.1 Acidobacteriota bacterium | reverse complement strand
GTGGAGTATGCAAGGAAGAAGCCGGCGATCGTCGCCGGAGCGATGAAGGAGTTCTCCAAGCCCCGTTACGGCGTCGACGTCCTCAAGGTGGAAGTTCCCATTGTGACGGAGTTCGTCTCAGGGACCAAAGCCTGCAAGGGCCAGGCCGCTTACAGCCGCGCCGAGGCTCTGGACCACTTCCGCGCCGCCGCCGCAACCACCACACTGCCCTTCATCTACCTTTCCGCCGGCGTCTCCAACCCAGTCTTCATCGAAACCCTGGAACTGGCCGTCGAATCCGGCGTGGCCTTCAACGGCGTACTGTGCGGCCGGGCTACCTGGAAGGACGGCATCCCCATCTATGCCAAGCAGGGCGCGGACGCCTTCCGCAAGTGGCTGGAGACCACCGGAGTGGAAAACATCGAGAATGTGAACCGGGCGCTGGAGGGCGCCAGCCCCTGGACAGCCAAGGTAAGCGCCTGAGCTTGGTGCTCACCGGGCATCCAGATTCGCCAGGCGCCCAAAGACCACAACACGGGCGAGTACACTGTGCCCAGCATGCGCCGTCTACTCGCCCTTGTGTTTTGTATGCTGCTGTTTGTCTCCCGCGCACTCACACAATCCCCCGCCTCGACCCGTCTGGACCAGGACGCTAGTCAGTTGCGCTACGATGATCTGGCGGCAGATCTGCTCCAGACCCCACCGGGAGAGATCCACGATCTCTTTGCCGGTGTGCTGGCCGACCGCACCAGCCGCTTTGAGGACGCGATTCGGCTGCTGACCCCGCTGCTCTCCGACGCCACTCTCTCGGCCTCTCGGCGGGCGCTGGTGCTGGGCTCGCTGGCCGACGTGAACGTGAAGCTCTTCCGCTACGGCCAGGCCGGCGAACTGTACAGCCGTCTGCTGAGCACAGCCGCCGACGGCTTGCCTCCAGAGATGCTGAAAGATGACCAGGACGACAGCGCTACGCTGAAGCTCCTGGCGAATGCTCCTGCCCAGACCATCAGCTTCGACCACTCGGCCCCGGGAGTCCCAGAGGTCGATCTCCACACCCACTCTGATCCGCTGCATGACATTACCGTCGATCTGACCGTGCATGGCGTGACGGCGCCCTGGATTCTGGACACCGGCGCCAATTTCTCAACTGTTTCAGCCTCCTTCGCCCGCCAACTCGGCCTTACCCCGAGCCGCGGCGCCGCCCAGACCGAGGGCGCCACGGGAGCGGAGAACCCGCTCCACACAGCCATCATCGATACCCTATTGATCGGCCATGCCACTCTGCACAATCTGGTAATCCTGATCCTCCCCGACGCCAACCTCACCTTTGAAGCCGGGAGAAAGAAGCGCTATCGGATCCCCGCGATCCTGGGCTATCCGGTCTTCCAGTCCCTGGGCGACATTCGCTTCGCCCGTCACCGCTTCCAGGCCGGCAGCCTGCTACCCTCGACGGACAAGGCTTCCCGTCACCGGAACCGCTCTTCCCCCATTTACATGGAGAAGCTCAACGTGCTGTTCTCGTGCGGTACCCACGGTCTTCATCGCAGCTTCCTGTTTGACTCCGGCGCCCACTCCTCCACGTTCTATTTCCCCTACTACCGCGACTTCCGCGCGGACTTCCTCTACCCCACGCAAGCCACCATCCGCAGCGCCGGCGCCGGAGGCGAAGCTACCCAGAGTGTCGATCTGCTGGACGATGCGGAGCTGAGGCTGGCCGGCCACACTGTCGATCTGCAGCGTGTTCCCGTCTACACCGCCGCACAGCACAACCTGGACGACGAGTTTGAAGGCAGCCTGGGCCGCGACATGATCTCCAACGTGGGCAGCCTCACCCTGGATCTGACGCACGACCGCGTCTACACGGGCAGGCTGCGCAAGTAAACCGCGCCCAAGTCCTGAGGACGGAAGAGCAGATGCTTTTGCTTTACGACGACGTGAGTATGGATGGCCGGGGGCAACGGGTCTGTGCTGTTGCCGGTGTCACGGGTTCTGAAAGAGGAATGGAAACGCGTTGAGTCTTTGTGGGCAGACAAAACGAACGGCTACCCTCTTCACGCCAAAGATTGCGAGACGGATCGAGGGATCGATTGTGTGGTTCAGTTGGGACCAAAAGATCCCAATTCCCCTCATTTCGGTGTCAGCCCCGACGGCTTGCCGGCCTTCGCGTTGCCGGGGCCGCCTACAATCTGCAAAGTTGGAATCCGGTCATCCATCGAAGGCAGTGGCGGCAACGGCAGGTGCGGCTCCGACTGATACCAGTATGCGACCGAGTAAAAATTATCCGATCGGTCATTCGCATTCCCGTGCTCGATCGTCGCCTTGAAATGCTTCCTAAACGGAATCGGCGAATCCAGATGAAAGCGGTAAACACTCGAACGGCTGCCGGCCAGTTCCCTGCCCACCACAGGCGCTCCATACAGCGAGTAGGAGAACGGCTTGCCGCCAAAATCCCACGCGCCAAGAAAATAATCCTCTGAGCCGGTGCCGATGACAGGCGTCTTATCTCCATCGATGAAGAACATCGGATCGCCTTCGCCCCACCAGCCATCCTGGTTTTGCAGGACCGACATCGTCACGCCCACGTACTGGCCGTGCCCATTGGCCTCTAACCATACATAGTTATCTGTTCCGTTTGGATTTCTGTGATAATTCACCAAAGGGTCGCCGTTTGTGTACCATT
>JAJYZE010000054.1 GCA_021800195.1 Acidobacteriota bacterium | reverse complement strand
GAAATAAAAATCTCCATTCGCCAGCGAGCGAAGCCCCGCAAACCAGTGGTTGCCCCAGTCTCCCTGCAAGACCCAGAAGCCCGCCAGCCACAGCATCAGGGCCAGAGGAACGTGGGGAAACCAGACCGGTTCACGCAATCGCTTGGAAACGCCTTCGAGCTTGATGCGAAGGCGTTCCATGCGCGAGTTGATGATCTCTGGATACTTCATTCGCTCCCACGGCTACCCGGCAGGGTTCGGCATAGCTTTTGCGACGGCCAGGGCGGAACCAGCATGTCGATAAGCTTTGTTGCGCATCGAGCCGTACACACGCACCTGAGGATCTCGGCAAAGGCAGTATACCCATCCGCTCCAGACGCCACCAAGTCGGGACCATCGACCCGTCCGGCTCTGCTCCCGCGACCCCAGATCTCGCTTCTCCTGACCATCCCAGGTGCGGGCGCCGGGTGCCCCACATCCCGGCCTCTTCGAGATTTGAGTTCGCAGGATGCCAGCCTCGGCAATCGAATCACTAGATCCGGGCTCCACGGAGTATCAGCTTTGACGGGATTGTTCATTTCGTCGGCCTACCTCTCGACGGCCACAATCGGCCCCCAACCTGGGAAAAGCGCCCCGGCGTGAGCGAGGAACGGAGTGACCAAGGCTCACCTCGGCCTCGGCAAGCCACAATCCACCCAGACATAACATTGGCGCAAGAATCTTGGCGCTTGGATACCTACCTCCCGGCAACGCCAGATCCGTGACCTGAGACTATCGCCACACTTCGGCGAGATTCGTTGGACTGTGACGGTAATCTTCCTGGTCAAGCCTTGCCCGGCGGCGAACAGAGCATGCTCCTGATGGGCGAAGGCAAAGATCCGACCACCGCGGAGTTGCAAGCCCTGGGCAAGCGCCACCGGCTCAAACATGTTCCAGAGATTCTGACGAGAGTCCGGAGTGCGGTTGCGAAATGGCCAGAGTTTGCGGAACCGGCTGGCGTGTCGAGCAAGTCCTCTGGCGAGATTCTCTCCCGCATTAGGCTCTGAGCAGCACCGGCAGCGAGTGCTCCCCCCCGACGACCAGCATCTCCCTCGCGCACGCTTCTTTGACGGAATGCCCACCTCCGTCGACGAATCGGGGGGGGCAGCCGCTCACGGAATGAAGCGGTTGAGCCCCACGCTTTCCACTCATCCTTTGCCACCAACTGACGATAACCCTCATGACAGGAGGAAGAGCGATGAGCAACAACCAAGCGTGGCCGGTGCAGCTACAGCGAAGCGGCGGGTGGCGGCTCATCCTTCGTCCGCACCTCCATACTCCACTTCTCGCCGTGCTCCTCACGCTCTGTGCTCTTCCGGCCATGGCTCTGGGCAGGAACAAGCAGCCGATACAGCACGCCCCGCTTCCCGCCAAGGTCATGCAGGCGACGACGATCTATATCCAGAACCAGACGAACGATCCAGGCATAGCGGATAAAGCCTATACCCAGCTCAAAAACTGGGGGCGCTATCAGATTGTGGACTCTAAAGAGCACGCCGACGTGCTTCTCGTCTTCGCGCTCACCGAGTCTCACCGGCAACGAAGCGGCTCCGGGTTTGTCTCCCTGTACAACTCCAAGAGCAATGCGTATACCTACGGCTCAATTCCGGATGGCCCTTCCATCACCACGCGTATCTCAACCCTGATGCAGGTGGTTGATCCAAAAACCTCAGACGTTCTCTGGGCCGATCAACAGCCTTGGCGTCACAAGCACACAGGAACGCAAAAGCTGCTGCTGGCGCTGCGCCAGAGGATCGAAGAGCAGAGCCTCCGGGACGAAACGCCTGCCACGGCGAACTAAACCGCCGCAGGCGAAAGCATCTCGCCTGGAACCGGAGTGCGAGGACTGGACGTTTAGGAACGTCGTCACGACCTTCTAAGGCAGGCCTGCCTCTGCCGGGGTCGAAAATCTCTCAGTCCCCGTCGGGTCTGCCGGCTGAGGACCAAAGAAAGCGCCACCACAAGTCCGCATCCAGAGATGCATCCGATCCATCCATCCACAAGCAGGCCTGGCGAAGTCGGTTCACCGGCTGTGGATCAGGTATTGCCCACTGGCGTTCAACACCAGCACCGCCCTCGCTCCGCCCTCCGCGGAGCGGGCGCTCATGGGCTTGCCGTTCACCTCCACCTGGGAGGTTGCAGACGACACTGGCACAGAGACCGTCGCCGTGGTCGCCGGGGGAAGATCCACCTCCGTGGTATAGCCATCCTGCTTGCGGATGCTCACCTTCAGCATCCCGCGCGGCGTCGGCTCTCCACCCTTGGCCCAGGAGAGATCGAGCAGGTCCGGACGGATGTTGACCGTGGAGAATCCCGGCCCGGTGGCCTGGATGCCGATCACCTGCTCCATCAGCCACGGCGTCACCCCGCTGGACCATCCGTGCGCCAGGCTCACCCGGAAGCCGGACATGTTGTCGGCCTGCAGGGAGGCATGAAAGTCAACGCCCTTGTACCACGCCGGGTCATATCCCTCCCAGAAGCTCGTCGCTCCCTCCTGCGTCATCCCGCCCCAGTACTGCCGTATCCAGTTCAGCGCCGACTGCCGATGTCCCATCTTCGCCATCGCGCTCACCACATAATAGTTGTAGTAGGGCGTAATGATAAACGCGTTGTACTGGATGTGTCCCACGCTGGAGAGCGCGTCCTTCCAGATGGCCGGATACTGCGCCGGGTCCGCCACCCCGGAGAGCACCGCATAGGCGTTGGTCTGCCACCGGTTCCCATAGGATCCTGATGCGTCCTGCAGATACTGCCGCGACGCTGCCTTCAGCTTCTGCGCTTCGGCGGCAAACTTCTGCGCATTGGCCTCGTCCTTCAACTGCCGCAGCAGATAGGCTCCATCCTTGAAGGCGGCGTAGAACTCGAACTGCGTCGCCATCCGGGTCAGCGGCGTGTCTCCGCTCATCTCCGGAGACCAGTCCACAAAGGTCCACGCGTGGTTCTTGTCCGCAAACAGGTTGCGGCGGTTCATCTCCAGCTCCATGTAGTTCAGCAGTTGCACCATGCGCGCATGGGTCTGCTGCAACTGCTTCATCGAGCCGGTGTGCAGGAAATACTCCTTCTCGCCGGTCAGCCAGAAGGCGGAGTACCCGGGGATGCCATTGACATCGCTGTGTACGGGATTGGCTCCCAGCAGGTGATCGAGCGTGTCATCCATCAGGAAGTTGCCGCCGAAGGCGTCCTCGATGGTGCGCCCACTGACGTCAAGGTCGCCCATCCAGCGGCCGCGGTCACGCTTGGGCGCATCCCAGATGTCGTCCTGCATGCACAGATGCGCCGTGTAGGCGCCGATCGCCCACATCAGGTTCAACTGCTTGTCTGAGGAGTCAAAGTAGCCCTGATAGGTGACCGGATAGGCGATGCCATCCAGCCGGATAGCCTTGAAGCTCATCTGCCTGCCGCCCACAAAGCGCACCAGCGCATAACGGAAGGCGCTCTTGGGGCCATAGGCTGTGCCATGCGCAGCCACGTGGACCGGGTCAACGCCCAGGTAAGGATCGTGCAGCGCCTCCATCTCGGACTCGCCGTACTGCACCGTCACATCCATCGGCGCAGAGGAACTGGAGTCCAACTCCAGGCGTCCGGCCACCTCGCGCCCGAAATCGAGCAGCATCGAAGGCGCGTCAAAGCTACTCAAGCGCGCCTTGGGCAACTCCACCTGGAAGTTCGGCCCGCCCAGCGTCAGGGCCTCAGGGTGCATGATCCGCCCGGCGCCGTTGGAGACATCCTGCAAGCTCTCCGGATTCAAGGAATAGTGACCCAGGAACGCCGAGATGCCGTCATAGCCCGGCCAGGCGTACATCCCGGCATCCGCGTTCCACTGGAAGAACTCGTAGGAGCTTTCCACGCCGCCCAGGCTGTCGGCTGCGCTCCAGCCGCTGTCGTTGAACCCTGGATTTTGCCACCCAGGAGTGAGCTGCATGCTCGCCTTCCAGGCGGCATCGCTGATCAGCAGCGGCGCAGCGCTCACGCCCAGCGCCGCAGGCACAATCTTCACCGCCATCACCGCTCCACTGGCCACCCGCGGCCCGCGGATGGCTTCAATGGCTACAACGTTCGTCCCCGCCTGCAAAGCCTTGCTGACATCGCACGCATAGACGCGGATGCCCATCGGAAAGGAGGGATCGAGTTGATATTGACCCACCTTGCGGCCGTTCACATAAATCGTTGCCTCGCTCGGACCGGCAACGTACATCTCCGCCCGCTCGGGGACCTGGGAGAGCGTAAAGGCGCGTCGGAAGTAATGCGATCCCACACCCTTGCGCTCCGCTATCGACGAGCTGGCATCGGTCCAGATGTACTGCTCGGGCAGGGGCGTATGGACCGCCGACTCCAGGGTCAAAGCGACCGCGGTGCGCGCCGGATCAAGTTGCTCGATCGGAATCTTGGTTGGCCCGGTGGCGGGGTTTCCCATCTGCGCCTGCACTCTATACGAAAGGCCGGCAAATGCGATCCATAGAACCACTATCCCTGAACGGAACATCTTCATCTCCTCACCGCTCCCTGCAACAGACGCTGGCACCCTCGCGCTTCGCCTGATTCAATCTCTTTTGAGAGCGCATCCAACGATCCGAACCTTACGGAAGACAAATGCTCCCTGTCAATGCGCATAATATTTCCCCAAGCAGCAAACGCCGGCGTCCCCTGCGCCCAGCCCGGAGGCCACAACCTCTTTCGATGTCGATCCGGATCATCCCCGGGGCAGGCTGGGCGCTCAGCGATGCTACTGCGCGCCCGTCGGCTCCGGATCAAAGTGAAACACCTCACGCATCTCGCTCCACTTGTCTCCAGGCTCCCCATCCGGCATTCTTTGCTGCATCGGGTCCATGATGCGCCACCAGCGTTGCGTCTCCGGGCAGGCCGCCATCTGGCGCATATCCTCCTGGTAGTCCGTCCCGTGGTACTCAAAGTACCCGACCAACAGGCCGTTGCGCAGAAAGATGCTGTAGTTCTTGATGTTGCACCGGGCGATAGTGGCCAGCACCGTGGGCCAAACCTGCTGGTGGTACCGGATGTACTCGGCTTCATCCTCCGGCCTGAGCCGAATGATCTGTGCGATTCTCCTCAACGAACATCCTCCTCTTGCAGGATGTTCCGGAGCTGCCCAGCTTCCGCATTCCCTCCTTGCTTGAAGCGCTCCCCTGGTGGATCGTCTCAAGCCGGTTGGCTGCGGCGCTTTACAGCGACATCCATGCTCCACCAGAATAAAGGAGGTCGCCAACCCGGAGGTGCACCTTATGAAATTGCGGTTGCTCGCCATCTGTCTCGGATGGGCGGCGCTGTCCCAAGCCGGCCTCGCCCAGGCTGCTCGCCTCTCCGCGCCTCGGCCCTCTGGAAACCCCGCAACCGGCCTGCGCGCTCCCGGCCTTGCCATCCGCCTTGCGCCCAGTGGGGCTTACACCCTTCGATATGCGCCCATGCACCTTGTTCTAAGCGGGAACCTGCCCGGGCGAACAGACGCGATACGCACCGCTTCCGGAGCTGATGCCGTCGGTGCTTATCAGGAGATTGAAGCCACCTATGGGCGCGGCAGTCGGACTGCTGTTGTTCGCCTCTACCCGGCTCGCAGAGCCGTCCTTTTTCTGGATCGACATCGCGGAGCTGATCCCAACGCCGCCCCCTTCCCCAGCCTCTCCGGAGTGCCGGCCGGCCTGCTTCATTACAGCTACCGCGTCGTCAGCTTCTCTCCCATCGACTTTGGCAAGCTGGACCCCCAAGGTCCGTGGGTGTTCTTCGATCCGGAGCGGAACACCTTCGTCTTTTCTCCTGCAGACAACTTCCTGGTCTCCGAGTTGAGTTCAGCGTCCGGTCCATCCGCGCAGCCGATGACCATGACCAGCGGCATCTCCTCCAAGATTGCCTCCCTCCCCTCCGGCTTCACCCATGGCACCTGGCTGGTCTTTGGTCACGGCATCACGCACACACAAGATGCTTGGGGAGAGATATTGCAAAGAATCAACCACAAGAGGCCTGTCCCGAACGACGCCGATGTAGTCCTGAAGCGCTTCGGCTACTGGACCGACAATGGCGCAACCTACTACTACAAGTTCATTCCTTCGCTGGGCTACGAGGGAACGCTGCTGGCGCTGCGCGACCGCTTCCGGCAGTTGGGCGTGCCGCTGGGCTACATGCAGCTGGATAGCTGGTGGTACCCCAAATACAAGGGTGCCTCCGGCGGCGGCCGTGGCGCAATGAGCTATCGCGCCGATCCAACCATCTTTCCCGACGGCCTGGCGAGCTTTCACCAACGCCTACAGCTACCTCTGGCCACCCATGCGCGCTGGATCGCCAAGACCAGTCCTTATCGCCGGCGGTACCAGATGTCGGATAACGTCATCATCGATCCGCGTTTCTGGAGTGCAACAGCAAGCTATCTGCGCGCCGGCGGAGTAGTCGTCTACGAACAGGACTGGCTGAATCGCAGCGCGCGCCCCGCCATCGACATCACCCAGTCTCAAGCATTTCTCCAACAGATGGCCAGCAGCATGGCCGCCAAAGACATCGGCATTCAGTACTGCATGGCCCTGCCCGCATACTTCCTGGCCAGCACACAGTTCCAGAACCTGCGCACCATCCGGGTCAGCGACGACCACTTCCTTCCGGCGCGCTATGACGACTTCCTCTACACCTCGGGGCTGGCCCACGCCGTCGGACTCTGGCCATGGTCGGATGTCTTCATGAGTTCGGAGCTCTCCAATCTGGTGCTCTCCACCTTGTCCGCCGGTCCGGTGGGAACCGGCGATGCCTTGGACAGCATCGATGCGGCCAACCTGCGGCGAGCGCTGCGGGCCGACTCTGTGATTCTGAAGCCGGATACGCCGCTGCTTCCCACGGATAGCGTCTATATCGCCGACGCCTCTGCCGAAGCCACACCCTCTCCCATGATCGCCAGTACTCGAACCAGCTTCGGGTCCGCCACAGAGACCTACGTGGTCTCCTATCCGCGGGCCGGGAAGAATCCAGCAGCCCAGCCGGGCCAGGACGCCAATGCGCCTGACGCCGCAACCAGCCTTGCCTCGCTGGGCATCCAGGGCGCCGTCTATGCCTGGGACTGGCGGAAACAGCAGGGAACCCTGATTCCTGCTAACGGCACACTCACCTTCCACTATGCTGACGGTTGGAATTACATGGTTCTTGCTCCACTGAACCGCCGCGGAATCGCTCTGCTGGGTGACGTGAGCCGGATCGTCCCGCTGGCGCGCAAACGCTTTGTCAGCGTCAACAATACAGACTCCGTCCGCGCAACGGTGGTCTTTGCAAAAGCAGAAGACTCCATCGTGCTCACCGGCTTTTCCCGACGCCAACCTCACGTGCAGGCGCTGCTCGGCTCCGCCTCCGGACTCAGCTACGACGCCGCCACCCAACGGTTCTCCTTCAAGCTGTCGCCGGGAAGCCAGGGTCTGGCCAAGGTGCGGATCTTCTGAGGCGTGGCCCTCCAGGGCGGAGCCAGAAGCCGCCGGTTCTGGGATCGCACCGCTTCCGCCGCCAAGTTTCTCTGCAGGTCTCAGGGCTCAAAGACGACGGTCTTCGAGCCATTCAGCATGATGCGGTCGTCCAGGTACGCTCTCACCGCCCTGGCCAGAACCCGGCGCTCGATATCCCGGCCCTTCTGGATCAGGTCTTCCACGGTGTCACGGTGGGAGATTCGCTCCACATCCTGCTCAATGATGGGCCCCTCATCCAGCGTTCCGGTCACGAAGTGTGACGTAGCGCCGATCAGCTTGACCCCGCGGTGATGCGCCTGGTGGTAGGGGCGAGCGCCCTTGAATCCGGGCAGAAAGCTGTGATGAATGTTGATGCACCGGCCCTCCAGCCGCGCGGCCAGATCGTCAGACAGCACCTGCATGTAGCGTGCCAGCACAACCAGCTCCGAGCCGGTGGACTGGATGAGACCCCAAAGCAGAGCCTCCTGCTCCGCGCGGGCGCTGCTGGTCAGCGGTAGGTGGTGGAACGAAACTCCATCCAGATCGAGTGCCGGCAGCGCCTCGCGCGGGTGGTTGGACACCACTGCGGTCACCTCCATCTTCAACTCTCCCAGCCGCCGCCGATAGAGCAGATCCGTCAGGCAATGATCCTGCCTGGAGACCAGAATCAACACGCGCTTGCGCTCTTCACAGCTCCTCAGCGTCCACTCCATGCCGCGACGATCCGCGATGGGCTGAAAGTTCACCCGCAGCCTCTCGGCGTCCACCCCACTGCGGCCCTCGATCGGCTCAAAACGGATGCGCATGAAAAATCGGCCAGCATCCACATCGTTGTACTGCTGCGCCTCCAGGATGTTGCAGCCGGCCCCAAACAAGTAGGTGGAGACCTCGGCAACCAGGCCCGGAACATCGGCACAACATAGCTTGAGCACAAACCCTCGATCGGTCATCGAACTCCTTGCCTGTCTGTTCCCTGTCTTCCAACTTTACCCTGGGAAATCTTCTTCCCGGCTTAATGAGATGATTTCCAAGAGGAGCCGAGGTGGACGAGATTCTTGAACAGCTCAAAGCCGGAGTGAGGCGCTTCCAGGCCGAAGTCTACCCACGCCAGGCAGCGGTCTACGAGCAGGCCGCGGTTGAGAAGCAGTCGCCGCATACCCTCTTTATCGCCTGCGCGGACTCACGCATCGATCCGGTAGCCATCACCAACTCCTCCACCGGCCAAATCTTTGTGGCCCGCAACATCGGCAACCTGGTTCCCGCCTACGGAGAGATGCTGGGCGGCGTAAGCGCGGTGATTGAATTTGCTGTCGGCTCTCTGGGTGTTCAACATATTGTCATCTGCGGCCATCTGCACTGTGGCGCCATGCAGGCGCTGCTGGAGCCGCAGTCCATCGAAAAGATGCCAACGGTGCAACGCTGGATGCACAACGCCCACGCCGCTCTCTCGGTGGCGGAGATCGTACACCAGCGCGCCGTGCAGAACGGTGTTGACTCCAACCTGATGGAGGTCCTCACCGAACAGAATGTTCTGCTCCAAATGCGGCACCTCAAGACCCATCCTTCCGTGGCTGGAGCCATGGCCCAGGGCCGGCTCAGCATCTCCGGCTGGATCTACAACATCGGCACCGGAGAGGTGCGCATTGCCAGCGATGGGCAGTCCGGCTTTGAGCCGATTGCCAGTCCAGCTTCAAGCCCAGCCTCCAGCCATGCTGTTGCCGGCCGGCATTGACTTCCACGCCCGTTGCCGCTAGCCTGTTGAAAGTGAGCCTTCCGCTACATCATCACGGACACCACCATCCCCACGCCCATGGCGTGTGGGCGGCTGTTCTGGGTGTGGCGAAGTAACGTAGCAATCTCGCCCCTTCAGGATCTTCAAAAGCCCGCCGACGCGCCTGCCGCGAGCGGGCTTTGTGCTGTTCGCCCGCATCGCGCTCGGAAACACCCCAACCCGGCTCAAAAGGAAATCATGACCGAAACTACAGAACCCATCCGCATCGACTTCGCCAAAGATGGCGGCCTAGTGGCAGGCATCGTGCAGGACGCCCGTACCGGCCAGGTGCTCATGCTCGGCTTCCTCAATGAAGAGAGCTATCGCAGGACCATCGAAACCGGCTTCGTCACTTTCTGGTCCCGCACCCGCTCCAAGCTCTGGATGAAGGGAGAGACCAGCGGCAACCGGCTTCGCGTCCTCGCCGCATCCACTGACTGCGATAACGACGCTCTGCTGTTCCAGGTCGAGGTGGAAGGCGATGGCCTGGTCTGCCACGAGGGAACGGTGAGCTGCTTCACCAAGCCGCTCCGCTTCACAACCGCCGGGAAAGGGAACCAATAAGCAATGGCACAGAACAACAAACTCAAACTGGGAGTTCCAAAGGGCAGCCTGCAGGACGCAACCATCGCCCTGTTCGAGCGCGCCGGTTGGCGCATCTACGCCAGCGGCCGCAGCTACTTTCCGTCTGTCGACGATCCGGAGATCGAGTGCATGCTGGTACGCGCCCAGGAGATGGCGCGCTACGTCGAGCACGGCGCCCTGGATGCCGGCCTTACCGGCAACGACTGGATCCTGGAAAATCAGTCCCAGGTGCAGCGCGTCTCCTCGTTGACCTACTCCAAGCAGTCCCGGGTTCCGGTGCGCTGGGTCCTGGCCGTCCCCGACGACTCACCGTTCTACAAGCCGGAAGATCTCGCCGGGAAGACCATCGCTACCGAGCTGGTGGAGTATACCAAGCGCTACTTCGCCGCCAGAAAGATTCCTGTCCAGGTGGAGTTCAGTTGGGGCGCCACCGAGGTCAAGCCCCCCGCCCTGGCCGACGCCATTGTGGAGGTCACCGAGACCGGCAGCTCTCTGCGCGCCAATCGCCTCCGCATCGTCGAGACGCTCATGGAGTCGGAGACGCAGCTCATCGCCAATCAGGATTCCTGGAAGGACTCCTGGAAGCGCTCCAAGATCGAAACTCTCTCGCTGATGCTCAACGGAGCCATGGATGCGCAAAATCAGGTGGGCTTGATGCTGAACGTACGCAAGATCCATCTGGACGCCGTCCTTGGCGTCCTGCCTGCCCTCAACTCGCCTACCATCTCGCATCTTCGCGATGAGGAATGGGTCGCGCTGAACACCATCCTGGAGAGCCATCGGGTACGCGACGTGATCCCCAGGCTCAAGGCGGCAGGTGGAACCGGAATCGTGGAGTACGCGCTCAGCAAGGTGGTCTTGTAGCCAGGCGAACCGGCCCGCATCGTCCCGGAAAGCAGGTTCAGAAAACATCATGAAGATCTTGAAGACGTTCGGCGATGGTGCAGCGGCTGCGGAGGCTGTGCTGCAGCAGTTGGAGCGGCGAGGCGCCGTCAATACGGCCCGGGTGGACCCGGCCGTATGCGACATTGTGGCCAAGGTGCGCGGCATGGGAGACTCCGCGCTGCGCGCCTTGGCCGTCGAGTTCGATGGCCTGGGCGCGGACCAGCCATTGCGGGTGAGCCGCGAGCAGATGCAAGAGGCCTGGGAGACGACCAGCGAGGAGCTGCGCGCCGCCATGCGCCTGGCCCAGGCCAACATTCGCGCCTTTGCGGAGAAGCAGCTCCCCCACGGCTGGAGCCTTCGCCCCAGCCAAGGCATGGAGGTTGGCCAGATCGTTCGTCCCCTGCAATCGGTCGGTTGCTACGTTCCCGGCGGCCGCTATCCCCTGCCCTCCACCCTACTGATGACGGCCACGCCGGCTCAGGTCGCCGGGGTCGAACGCATCGTCGTCTGCTCTCCCAAACCTGCACGAGAGACCATGGCCGCAGCCTATCTGGCCGGCGTCACCGAGTTTTACCGCATCGGCGGGGCCCAGGCCATCGCCGCGCTCGCCTACGGCACAGAAACTGTCGCGCCGGTGGACAAGATCGTCGGCCCCGGCAATCTCTACGTCACCGCGGCCAAGCTGGCGGTCTCGCACCACACCGGCATCGACATGCCCGCCGGGCCCACCGAGATTGTGGTCACCAGCGAAGCCGGCGACGCCACCGGGATCGCCGCCGATCTGGTCGCGCAGGCCGAGCACGACCCCGAGGCGCTGGCCATCCTGATCACCAGCCAGGCGGAGCTGGCCGAGGAGGTGGTGCTGGAGGTGAAGCGCCAGTCGCAGGACAATCCCCTGGCCCTTCAGTCCCTGGCGCAGCAGGGCTTTGCGTTCCTCACCAGAACTCCCGAAGCGGCCCATGCGCTCACCAACCGGCTGGCTCCGGAGCATCTCACTGTCGATACCGGAGCTGATCTTCGCTGGGTGAAGAACGCCGGCTCCGTCTTCATCGGTCAGCACACTCCGCAGTCCATGGGCGACTACGTCAGCGGACCCAATCACGTGCTGCCCACCGGACGCAACGGCCGCATCCGCGGCGGCCTGAGCGTCCTGGACTTCGTCAAGATCATCACCGTCCAGCACTATACCCTGGAAGCGCTGCGGGAGATCGGCCCCCACACGATCGCGCTCGCTGAGGCCGAAGGACTCAAGGGGCACGCCGAGAGCGTGCGGGTGAGGATGAGATGAGCGCCACCGGTCAACAGCCCAAAGCTCCGCAGCCACGTCCTGCCGTGCTGGCCATGCCGGAGTACCACCCGCCACTGGCAGGCCGCAACGCCCTGCGTCTGGACTTCAATGAGAACACCTTCAGCCCCAGCCCCGCCGTGCTGCGCCGTCTGCGCCAGATCACCGCGGAGGAGCTGACCATCTACCCGGAGCGCGAGCCGGTGGAGCGCGTCGTCGCAGAGCACCTTGGCCTCCAGCCCGATCAACTCATCCTCACCAACGGAGTCGATGAGGCGATTCATCTGGTCTCCTGCGCCTTTCTGGATGAAGGCGATGAGGCCGTCATCTGCACCCCCACCTTCTTCATGTATGACGTCTCCATCAGCCTGATGACCTCAGCGCTGCGGCGCGTCCAGGCTGATGACACGCTCCGCTTCCCCTTCGAGCGCTTTCTCGCCTCCATCACTCCCAGAACGCGGCTGATCATCCTCGCCTCACCCAACAACCCCACCGGTGCCACCATCCGCCGCGAACATCTGCTAGCCATCGCGTCTGCCGCTCCGCAGGCCTTGCTCCTGGTAGATGAAGCCTACTTCCACTTCCACGGTGAGACCACCCTCTGCGACCTCGCCACCACACCCAATTTGCTGGTCGCACGCACCTTCTCGAAGGCCTACGGGCTGGCCAACCTGCGTATCGGCATGCTGGCCGGCAACCAGGCGCTGATCCGCTACCTGCGCAAAGTAAGCTCGCCCTACAACGTGAACGGCGTCGCGCTGGCTGTTCTTCCCGAGGCCGTCGCCGATGATGCCTACACCGCCTGGTACGCCGAACAGATCCGCGTGGGGCGGGAACGCACCTTTGCCGCCCTGCGGGAGCTGCACGTAAGAACCTGGCCCAGCGCGGCCAACTTTGTCCTGATGGACATCGGCCCCCGCCACCAGCAGCTCTGCACCCTGATGCGACGGCGCGGCGTACTGCTCCGCGACCGCTCCTCTGATCCGGGCTGCGAGGGCTATGTCCGCATCACCGTTGGCGTGGAAGAGCATGTCACCCGCGGCATCGCGGCTCTGCGCGAGTCACTCGCCGAGATGAATTGGAATCCAGAGGAAGGTAAAGGAAGAGCATGAGCGATCCACGGCAAGAAACCGGCGCGTCTCCGCTGCCCGCCGATCCCCAGCGTACGGCAACCCTCGAGCGCAACACCACCGAGACAAAAATCTCCCTCCAATTGAACATCGACGGCCAGGGAATCTATCAGGTCTCCACCGGCATCGGCTTCTTTGACCATATGTTGGAGATCTTCACCC
>JAJYZE010000384.1 GCA_021800195.1 Acidobacteriota bacterium | reverse complement strand
CCCCGCTCACCTAGATGATTGCAAACTAGAACCATCGGACGGTGGAAACGTACGAACTTAATCAGAGTCGCCCTAAGAGCGTTTTCAGTGCAGGTGTAACGCCACGCCTCGACCTCTATGGGCGTTTTCCCCAATGAAAACGCCACTGCACGCCCCGTCCGGTGTACCCAGCAATACTGAAAATGCTACAACGAAGGGCTTTCGGGGATCTCTGTCCGTCAAGATGCTCCGGTCAGGTTCGCTTTGGGAGATTCATTGCGACGGAAAAGCTGGGAAGATGGGTCAGGCGGTTGAGCCATCGGAGCCATCTTTTCTGCTCTGTCCTCGGCTACGGTCCTGGTTTGGTTCGCGGTGCCAGCCTCTGCTTCAGAACCGCGTCGGCCACGGCTGCCGCCTCGCGGCCGTCCTGAAGATCATGCACCCGCAGGATGTGCGCGCCGGCCAGAATGGCCGCGACGTTTCCCGCCACTGTGGCGATGCGCCTGGCGTCGCGTATCGTCGCACCGCCGTTCTGAAGGGGGTGGACCGCCCCGCCCAGGAAACTCTTGCGGGAGAGCCCTACCAACAGAGGGCGGCCCAACGCATGCAGCCGTCCGAGACCGGCGAGCAGATCAAAGTTCTCCCGGCCGCGTTTGCCAAAGCCAAGGCCCGGATCGATCACCATCCGCTGGCTGCGAATCCCGGCAGCCTCAGCCTGTGCCAAGCGCTCACACAGCCCATCCAGAACCATGGGAACCACCTGATGGCTCTGCAGCTCTGGCAGCGATCCCCATTCACCCGGCCGGCCGCGGGTGTGCATCAGAACCAGGCCGCAACCGCTCTGCGCAACAACCTGCGGCATCCACGGATCCCATTGCAGCCCGGAGACATCGTTGATGATCTCGGCTCCGTGGCGCGCCGCCGCCCGGGCTGTGGCCGCGTGGTAGGTATCCACGGAGACCACAGCATCCGGCCGCTCCCGTAGCAGCCGGTCCAGGACCGGCAGAATCCTCGCCTGTTCCTGCTCGCTGCTGATGGGCGTGGCCTGTGGGCGGGTGGACTCCGCTCCCAGGTCAACAATATCGGCTCCGGCATCCACGGCCTTTACCGCTGCGGCGACCGCCCGCTCCAGCGCCTCCGGGCCTGGATCCGAAGGTGGGAGAGCCTCGCCTTGCGTCCGCTCCTCGCCGCCGAGCAAGCCATCTCCGGAGAAGCTGTCTGGAGTCAGATTCAGAATGGCCATGAACAGCGTGCGTTCTCCCAGGGCCACCTTGCGCGTACGCAGTTGCCAGGAAAGGTGCGGTCTGGAGTCGCCAGGGTGCATCGGATCGGTTTGCGTTCAGTCTAGAGCACTCTTCCGGTGTCGGATTGGCGGAGTGGGGGCGAGAGAGGTCTGATGGCATCTCCATTTCAATTCGGTCTCGCCAGACGGAGACGAGCGCCAAGCGTCCGGCTATACAAATTTCTCCGACTTTCGTAGACTCGCGCCATGCATCGCTCTGCACTCCGGATACGGACCGTCTTGCTTTCTCTCTTCGCCTGGAGTGCGCTGTTCACCTGTGCCCACGCCGCAGACCATCCGCCGGCGCGCGAGATTCAACCGCTGGCGCGAAGGATCCAGGCGCTGCTGGAGCAGTCCGCAGCCTCCCGCGCTCACTGGGGCATTGCGGTCGCCACGTTGCAGGGTGAGCTGATCTACGGGCATGACGCGGGCAAGTTTTTCCGGCCGGCGTCCAACAACAAGATCTTCACCACCGCCACGGCGATGGCGCTGCTGGGTCCGCAGAAGACCTTCACGACGCGTGTCTTCGGCAACTACGATCCGGCCCATGGCGCCGTCAGCGGAGATCTGACTTTGTTGGGTGGCGGCGATGCGAACTTCGGCGCCGACGATCTGCCCTATCGCTCGCCCGCTTCCATCTCCGCGCAGCCTCAGATGCGGGCAGCGGCGTCGCCTCCGCCGCTGGCGGATCTGGTTTCGCTCGCCGATCAGGTGGTGGCCAAAGGCGTCAAGCGGATCACCGGCGACATCGTCGGCGACGACACGCTGTTTCCGTATCAACCTTACGCGGAGTCCTGGGCGCAGGATGATCAGATCTGGGGCTATGGGGCTCCGGTGAGCGCTCTGACCATCGACAACAATGAGCTGAAGCTGGTGGTCACGCCGCTCCAGACGCTGGCGCCAGAGGGTGGATCTGGCGTCAACGCCGCCTCCGTGGAACTGGAGCAGAACGTGCCGTACTACCAAATGGACGCCCAGGTCTCGACCGTTCCGCCCGGCGCACGCGCCCAGGGCGTGGAGGTGGAGCGTCTACCCGGCTCTGGTCTGCTGCGCGTCTTTGGTTCTGTGCCGGTGGGTGGGCCGGCTCAGGTGGAAGAGGTCGCCATCGCGGATCCAGCTCAGTACGCCGCCATGGTCTTTGCTGCCCTGCTGCGGCAACGTGGGGTCGTCATCGACGGGCAAGCGCGCGCCCGGCACCGCTTCTCCACGGACGCTGTTCCTTATCTGTCCCAGTGGCTTACGCCGGATCTCTGTGACAGCCGAATGGTTGCCGCCGCATCCGTGCCCTTGGCTGGTCAAAGTGATCCTGAAGCTTGTAGCTGCGCCCCTTCACAGGCTCCCGTGCAGGCTTCAGCGCAGGCCTCTGCCGACGAAGGCCAACTGCTCGCCGCCCATATCTCGGCCCCCCTGGCGGAAGATGTGGTGCTCACCAACAAGGTGAGCCAGA
>JAJYZE010000053.1 GCA_021800195.1 Acidobacteriota bacterium | reverse complement strand
CTCCCTCCCCGTATCCAAGACTGGCTTCGATGCTGGGGATATAAACGTCGCGCGTTGCTTTTAGTTCCGCCTCCGCCTTCTGTACCGCTGCCTCGCGCATACGGACCTGGGTATCATTGCTCAACGCCAGATTCACCGCCGAGGCCAGAGAGATCTGCGCCGAGGCAGCAGCGGCGCACGCCGCCAGCATCACCCAACCGATCGCCCATCCAGCTCGCACGCCCATCGTTACCCTTGTGACTCCACTCAGTATGTTCACCGGCGCATGGCCACAAAACTAGCGGTAGCGCCGCGCGGCCCTTCACAACTTCTGCAAGGCGCGCTGGGCCGGCGCATAACCGGACGCCATCGACAATGCTTTTTCAAACTCGATCTTAGCGCCTGTCCTGTCTCCCCGGCCGGCCAGTATCTCTCCCAGCATGACATATACCTTTACCGCCGGCGCGGCATCACTCCTTGCCCCGCCGTGCAGGTAGTCCTGCAATGCGCTCCATGCAACCTCCGGCTCACGATGCATCCTTCCCAGCAGGTTGGCCACATCCACCAGGCTGGCGTCACGGCGATGGTCCAGCGCCAGAGTCTGATTCAGGGTCTCCACGGCTTTGTCATACTGTCCGCGCCGGCGATAAAAGGCTCCCAGGTCTACCCAGGCAGCGGGCTGGTTGGCGACTGCCGCGGCGGCCTGGAAGGCGCTCTGCGCCGTGGCGTAATCCTTTTGTTTCTCCGCCGCAAGAGCGCGGATTCTGTCGGCCTGTTGGGGAAGGCTGTTCTGCACGCGCTCTGCCAGCGCCATAGCCTTGTCCAAGCCTCCTCCCATGAGGGCGGGAGCATCAATATAGAACTCACTCAAGTCATTCACCGCGGGACCGTCTTCGGGATCCAGCCGCACGGCCGCAGCCAAGGCAGCCCTTACCTTCAGTGCCAGGGAGATTCCAGAGACGGGTCCCGCCGCCTTGGCGGCCATTCCATAGGCTCTGCCCAGCCAGTCCTCCGCTGCGCTGTTGCGAGGCATCAGCCGCACGGCCGACTCACAGGCTTGGATGGCCGCATCGGCTTGCTCCTCCGCATAGAAGCTACGGCACATCACCAAATCGGCTTCTCCGTCGTCGGGGTCGGATGCCAGAATCTGCCTTGTCCGGGCCAGGGCATCGTTCAGGTTGCCGAAGAGCAATGCCTGTTCCGCCCGTCTCACTTGCTCAGCCGGGGAGCCTGTATTCGGAGCGTCCAGATTGGATCGAGGACTGGCGTACAACGGTCCGGGGATCGGGGCGAAGAGCAGGAGCAGCGGCAAGGCGAGCAGCCGAGCCCGGGAAGACAGAGGGAGTAGCGGCGCGGGAAGAACCAAGTTCCAACGCAAGTGTTTCCGGTTGCCACTGGTCACAGAAGATCTCACCTACCGGCGCACCTTTACTCGCAGGCCGTCTGTCAGGTCGATCTCCGAGGTGGCGCCCAAGGCGACTCGATCACCGAGCTTCAATCCGCTGAGGACCTGAAACCGCTGCAGGTTAACTAGACCTACCTTCACGGGGGTCTTCACCAGGTGGTCTCCGATAATCTGGAAGACATAGTCGACACCGTCCGTGTGCAGCGCTTCGCGCGGCAGGCTGGGCACGTTGTTCAGCGTCATCTCCGTTACCGTGACAGTCACATTCGTGTTGGGCAGCAGTCCGTTGTTGGCGTCGTCAACGCTGATCAAGCATTCACCCACATTGCGCGTTCCCGCGTAACTAATGATCGTCTTGGGCACTTCAAGGATGTGTCCATGCCACACCACGCCGGGTTTGGCCGGCCAAACGATGGTTACCGGCTGCCCCGCCCTGAGCAGGCCGATCTCCGGCTCGTCAAAGTAAGCGTGGATCTGCATCTTCGTCAGGTCGGCCATGTAGATCAGAGTGTCTCCACTCTGTACGAACTCGTAGGGCGCGACAGGCACGGAGTAGACCGTGCCGGCAAAGGGTGCGCGTATATCCACGCCGGCGTAGATCGCCTGAGCAGCTTTGACGGCCGCTTCTGCCTCTGCCACCTGCGCCTTTTGCGCCTGGATATCCTGCGACGAGAAGCGAACCCCGTTTTGCGTCTGGGCCCTTGCCTGGCTTAGCTGTGCCTCGGCGGCATGCAACTGCTCCTGGGCCTGGGCTATCTCGCTGGCGGAGGCCGCCCCTTGCGTGGCCAGATGCTCCAGTGCTTCAAGGCGCTGCTGGTTTTGCTGCGTCTGAATCGCCGCGGCGTTGACAGCCCCCTTGGCCGCCAGCCGCTCTGCCCCGGTTCCACCCTGTTCCATCATCTGCAAAGTAGCCAGATCGGTCTCCAGCGTCGCCTGGGCCGTCGCCAAATCCTTGCGCGCCTCGGTGTCATCCAGCCTGACCAACTCCTGGCCGGCGACCACGTGCTCTCCCAGATGCACAGCTACGAATTTGACCTCGCCGGCCAAGGGAGCATGCGCCTCAAAGCTGACCACGGGGTCAACTTTCCCATTGGTGGATTTGGTCAGAGTCAGTGTCTGCGACTCCACTTTGGCGGCAGTGATCTCGACGACCTGGCCACGGGAGCGCAGAAAGACGATGAGGAGAACCCCTGCCGCGACCGCGACCAGCGCCCACACTCCTCTCCTCGATCGATACGAAACGCGTCGAACCATAAGCAAAATGTCAGTATATAAGACTGGTGAATCTCGCCAGCGGCGTCAAAAAATTTCGCGCAGACCGGGCCCGCCTTTGCGCTCCGCAGGCGCTTGCATCATTCGCCTTTCCCGGCAGGCCGAATCCCAAGGATCTCCAACTCCCAGCCACCGTAAAGCGGATGAACGTTCCGATGCGGCCGGAAGGCGATGTCCAGCAGGTCTCCGCGTCTCCATCCCTGGTTCGTGGCCAGCGCAGACCAATCCATGATTCTGCTCCACGCCACTGCGGCAAACTGCGCGCCGCCGTGGGCATCCTCGCAGGCCAGACGCAGATGGCGACGGTTGATCACGCGTGGATCTGCAGCCAGCCGCACGCCGCGGCTCAGAAGCACCGGCACTTCATTCCCGTGGCCAAAGGGCGCCATCTGTTCCAAGCTGGCGAAGAACGGGGCGGTCAGATCGCGCAGACGGACTTCGGCATCGCAGGCCAACACCTGCCCCAGCTCCGCAACGTTCAACCACCGGGCCGCGTAGCGCAGCATCCGCTCCCGCAGCTCGCCCACCCGCTCTGAGGCCAAGGAGAAGCCTACGGCGTGGGCGTGTCCGCCGAAGCGGGTAAACAACCGCTCCTTTCCCCAGCCATCGATGGCGGTGAGTGCGTCGAGCAGATGAAACCCGGCCACCGAGCGCCCGGAGCCATATGCCTCGCCGTCCTCGTGGGTAATCACCAGCGCCGGTCTGGCGGTCCGCTCCACGACGCGGGAAGCCAGAATTCCGATGACGCCCCGATGCCAGGCTCCAGATGCGGCTGGGGCATGTCCGGAGACGGAAGATCCAAAGACTGAAGATCCGGGGGCTGCCGGGAGGGATGCATCGTCGAGGACAAAACAGGGCGGAGTGGCGGCCGGCAGGGAGGGAGCTAGCCGGGTGGCATCGGGAAAAGCTGCCGTTGGGGGCTCAAGCTGGGCTTCAATCTGGACTTCAATCGAGCGCAGCGCTTCGCCCTCCATGGCCCTGCGCTCGCCGTTCAGGCGATGCAGTTTCTCGGCCAGCGTCCGGGCCACGGAGGAATCGCGTGTGAGGAACAGCTCGACCACGTCGGAGGCGATGTCCATTCGACCTGCCGCATTGATCCGGGGCGCCAGACGGAAAGCCACATCCTTCGCCGAGATTGGTCGACTTGTATCGATCTGAGCCAGTTCCATCAGGGCGCGGAGGCCGGGTTGGAGGGGCTGCCGGAGTTCCAGCAATCCCAGCGCGGCCAGAGTCCGGTTCTCTTCCGTCAACGGCACGGCATCGGCAATGGTTGCGATCGCCACCAGTTTGAGGAAGGAGGGAAGCATCTTCTCCCGCACCCGATTCCGGTCCGTGGCGTCGGCGGCGCTGTGCTCCAGCAGCGCCTGCGCCAGCTTGAACGCCACGGCGGCCCCGCAGAGGTCCTTGCAGGGATAGGGGCAACCGGGCTGGTTCGGATTCAGCACAGCAATCGCCTCCGGGACGACGGCCTCTGCTCCCGGCCCTTCGGGCAGATGATGGTCGGTGACGATCAGATCCAGTCCCAGGCGCCGGGCCTCGGCAGCGGCCGCAAAGGCGCGTATGCCGGTATCTACGCTTACCACCACCCGTACTCCCTCAGCCGCGGCCGCTTCGATGCGGGCATCCTGCATTCCATAGCCTTCGCGAACACGGTGAGGAATGTGATAGCGAACATCGGCTTTGACGCCCAGCCAGGTTGCGGCGCGTTCCAGCGCGGTCTTGAGCAGCACCGTCGCCACGGTTCCGTCCACGTCATAGTCTCCGTAGATCAGCACCGGTTCCTTATGCTCAAGAGCGGCCTGCAGCCTGGCTACGGCCTTGCGCATTCCCAGCATCCTGCCGGGATCATGTAACTGCGCCGGCTCTGGATGCAGAAAGCTCTTAGCTGCCTGGAGCGTCACCATACCGCGGCGAAGGAGCAAGCGGGCGATCGGCTCGGGGATCTCCAGCGCCTGCGCCAACTCCGCTGAGGCTGCACTCTGCTGCGTGGCCACCACCCAAGCATCCTGAACCGGCTGACTACGCACCGCGTCTCCCGGGCTCCTGTCCCATTTGTGACCTTACCCGCGCCGGAGATCCCCGCATGCCGGTCCAGAGGGACCAGACCAGAGCCGAGGCAGGTGAAAGCAGGGCGATCCCCCCGGGGACGAGCCTTGTTGGGAAGGTTCTGCGTCGGGCGTTGGTTCCTCCGTGGCGCCCTGCTGCAAAAGAATACCCAGCGAGGCTACCTCTTCACAAACGCGGGTCGAAAGCCGAGGGACCCGCCCGGCCGTTCCTCTTCCGTCTCTATTCTTCGTCGCGATCATCCAAAAGGATCTGTCCCATATGGTCTGCCGCGGAGTTCATGAGGTCCTGGAAGACGTCATACCACTCCGTGGCCGTCTCATAGAGGAAGATCACTCCACCGTGGGAGAATCCAAGTTGAAGATAGCCGGTCTTGCCAACGTGCTGCTGCAGGCTCTGGGCCTCCTCCAGTTCGGTGGTGTCTCCATCCGGGGAGGGATGGTCCCGTAGCTGGTTGATCAGGGCGGAAAGATCCTCCGGCTCCAGGATGACCTCGCTCATGGTGAGAAACGGCGTCTGGGCGGCCTTGGCGTGTTCCACAAAGTCCTTCCACCCGTCCACGTCGTCTTCTTCAAACAGAACGGTCGGCACGTTCTCCTGTACATAGCCCTTCATGCGCCGCATCCCATGTCCGGCGATGAAGGCGACCATGTCGTCCTTAACTGCAGATAGATCATCAAAGGCCATAGCCCTAATTCTCGCAGAAGTTCACCTTGCCTGACGCCCCAATCTCTGCGTGCTAACCTAAGAATTGCCCATGATTTTCTCCAAAGATTACGTCAGCTACCTTGCCCGCCAGACCAGCAAACACCTGGTGGCCGCCAAGATGATCAAGACCGACAAGCCAGCCCTGCTCGATGAACGGCTCGCCAACGCTTTGATCGAAGAGCTGTCTCTGGAAGATCGCATCAACGAGGAAGTTCGCGTCATTCTGGAAGCATTCCAGGACGATATGCTCAAAACCGGAGCCAGCTATCCCGAGATGTTCAAGAAGGTCAAGCAGGAACTGGCCCGTAAGTACAAGGCGGTGCTATGAGTGCCATGCGCGGAGCCCCCGATCTTAAGTCCACGTACACCACCCGCATCTCTGACGACAAGCTGAACAAGCTGGCCCATACGGTAGCCGATACCCTGGCCGAGATCGATGAGGTCGACTTTCTGGAAGATCGCAATACGATCCGCCAGGAGGCTCGCCGCGTGTTGACCAAGCTCCTGCTGGAAGAGGTAAAGATCGATGCCGCAGCGCGGCAGAAGATCGCCTCCCAGCGCCGCATCATTCCGGAGGGATCCCAGGAGTGGGACATCCTGTACCGCAAGTACTACAACGATGAGGTGAAAAAACTGGGTATTTGAGAGGCAGAAGCAGCGAGACCCATCATGGACTGGCATGACCCGCCACTCTTCTACAGCCCCGCGGCTTTTGCTATACTGTACTGGTTGCAATGGATTCCCCCATCCGTCTAAGGCGTTATGGTGTAACTGGTTAACACGTCGCCCTCTCAAGGCGAAGAGTCCGGGTTCGAGCCCCGGTAACGCTACCAAAAAGCAGGAAAATCAAAAATTTAGATCGAGGCGCCGCGATGGTGCGGGCGATGTTTTCTGCCTTGGTGGCGCTGTTTGGTGGCGCCTTTGTACGAATTTGGGTGTCGCTTGTGGCGGCACTTCGCTCTATGGACCGTTTCCGGTAACGGCGATGTGTGGCGCGGCCCGACGCCAAGTCAGAGGCCCGGGAGGTCCTTGATTCTTTCCAGCGGAGGTGGGCAGCCGTTCCGGGCCACGGACTGCACCCGGGGCTACCCAACTTCCGCCGATGAAAGAGATCCACGATTGGCAACTCTTCGAAGTCTTCCTGACCGCGGCTCAGCCCTTCGGTTGCAGTCCCCTAATCACCTCGAAGAGGTCTTCGCCAACGGTTCTGTTCTTGGCGATGGCGTCTTCGAGTGGAATGTCTGTAATTCGGTTGCCTTGCAGCACCACCAGGCGGCCCGACTTACCCTGATGCACCAGGTCGATGGCGGCCACCCCGTAGCGCGTAGCCAGCATGCGGTCATAGGCTGTCGGCGTTCCGCCGCGCTGGGTGTGTCCCAGGTTGACGCTGCGGGTCTCATAGCCGGTGCGCTTTTCGATCTCCTCGGCCAGGGCCTGGCCAATACCGCTCAGCCTCGCGTGGCCAAAGGAGTCCAGCTTCGCGCCGAGGGTTGCCTGTCCGGCGGCCTCTGACAGCTTGGCTCCTTCGGCTACCACCACTAGCGCAAAGCGTTTGCCGCTTGCCCAGCGGGCGCGCAGCAGACGAACGACTTCGTCCATGTCGATCGGCTTCTCCGGCGCCAGAATCACGTCGGCTCCGCCCGCGATTCCGGAGGTCACGGCGATCCAGCCGGCGTCGCGTCCCATCACTTCCACAACCTGCACGCGGCTGTGCGCTTCGGTGGTCGAGTGCAGACGGTCTATTGCCTCGGTAGCGATGGACACCGCCGTATCGAAGCCGAAACAGACATCGGTTCCGCTCAAGTCATTGTCGATGGTCTTGGGGACTCCGACACAGTGGACTCCCCGCTTGACCAACTCCACGGAGATCGACTGCGTATCATCCCCGCCCATGGCGATCAGCGCATCCAGCTTGTGCCGTTGAATCGTGGCCAGGCAGTTTTCGAAACCGCCTGGAATCTTCTTCACGTTGGTTCGCGAGGAGCGCAGGATAGTTCCTCCGCGGTGCAGAATTCCGCTGGTGGTGTGCAGGTCGAGCGGCATCGTATGGTCCTCGATCACGCCTCTCCATCCCTCCAGGAATCCAACAAATTCATCCCCGTAGTGGGAGATGCCCTTGCGCACCACTGCCCGAATCACCGCGTTCAATCCCGGGCAATCCCCTCCGCCTGTCAACATGCCGATTCGCATCTTTTGCCTCCTGAGCAACTCGAAGCTTATGATAACGCGGCGCAAGGTGGAAGTTCTGCGGCAGGCGCTGCGCCTAGCCTGTGTGCGCCCATCGCCCAGCGTCTCTCGCACGCAGCCTTCGACAGAGATCTTTTAGCAGCCTGCCCCGGAGCCCGAGAGTGACGGCACGCCGGACAGCGAGGATACCCGTGGATGCCGAAGGTCTTCGATTTTTTCCCTGGCGCGTCCCGGCTGAAGGCAGCGGCCTCCTTCAAGGTGTCGGCGGAGATTTTTCTCAGGGCGGGCAGCCTGCCTTTGCGGGTTCGAGGTCGAACTCTCAGCTACCGGTCTGGCTGAAGCTCGCATGGCTTGGCTCCCATGGCTTGGTTGACGCCATCGGAGAGCCTCTGCGAGACTCGAATTATGTCCTATACCGGTCGAGTGGAACTGGCCCAGGAGCGCAAGTTGCGCAGCAGCAATACGCGCCTTTACCGCGCCGCGCACTGGCCTCTTTGGATCTGGGTGTTCTTCCTTGCCCCTGGTCCGCTGACGTTCAGATTGTTTGCCAAAGGTTTTCATCCCGGCAATCTGCTCTGGCTGGCGGTGGTGATGGTGGCCACCGGCATTGCTGCGATCCGCGGAAGCCTGCCCGGGGCCGAGCCGAGACCTTACATCTTGCGCTTCGACGAAGATAAGCCCAACCCTCTGTACCGCCGGGTCTGCTACACCTTTGCCTGGAATGCGGTGCTCAGCTTTGCTCTGCTGAACCTGAGCGGCCTTCTGGTGGCGGTGATAAGCGGAGTCTGGTATCTGAAACAGATCTATGACTACGGTTATATCCCGCTCGGCCTGCTGATTCTTCTTCTTGGCGCCACGGGCAAGCTGCCCCGGGTGCGACCTTCGACCCGAGGGGAGGGGACGGAGCGGCGATACTTTTACGGCTCGGTCTGGTCCGTTACCTTGGCTCAAACGATCCTGTTGGTGTTGTGGAAGCTGTTGCCGCGCACCCACAGCGCGGATCAAGTGAAGCTTGCAGCGTATGTCGCAGTGCTGACCCTGGCTGGTCTGGCTGCCTGGCGAGGACTGTTCCCACGGACTCGCCCCATCCTGCCTGGCGAGTCCATGGTCGCCGACTGAATTGCCTCCGCAGAGGTGGAGGAACGGCCTCTGTTTCTGGACTCCATAGCTTTTTAAGTGTTGTTCGATCATTCGAGACCGGCTTGCTGAAGCATCTCACGGGCGAAAACGCCCTTTGAGTTTGAGCATCGGGAGATGCCTAAACGGAAAGGGCTGCGGCCCGCGGCGGAAAAGCAGGCGTTTCGTCACCCTCATCTTGAACTTTCAGCGGGCAACGGAAGGCAGCTGGGCGTCACCCGGACAGGGTGAAAGCAGGGCTGAGCCTCTGTGTCTGCGGAGGTAAATTGCATCGCAAATCGTGTAAACTTTGCTTCTCTGCGTTCCTTCCCAGTGGTAGCGATTGGAGACATCCGGAATGCCGCCGAAGACCCTTGTCCTGCGGAAACTTCTGCTATGCGTGCTGTGCTTCTCTCTTCTCTGCCCCATGTCCCTGGCGCAGCAGAGCGGCGGCGCTGGATCCACCGACCACTTAGCCTTTCGTTTCGCCGGGCCGCAGCAGGGAAACCGGGTCTCAGCCTTTGCCGGCCTTCCTGGAGACGACAACACCTACTATGCCGGTGCGGCCTCCGGGGGCTTATGGAAGACGACTGACGGCGGCAACGACTGGAGTCCCGTCTTTGACAAGCAATCCGTTGCGGCCATCGGATCGATCGCCATTGCCATGTCCGATCCCAATCTCATCTGGGTGGGGACGGGCGATCCTTATGTGATTCGCGGCGGCAGCGTTCCCGGGGACGGGGTTTACAAGTCGCAAGATGCCGGCAAGACCTGGCAGCACATGGGTCTGGACAAGACCGGACGAATCGCCCGGGTGCTGCTCAATCCGAGCGACCCCAATGAGGTGTATGCCTGCGCCGAGGGCCGCGACACCGGACCACAGCAGGAGCGCGGCGTCTTTCGCTCCATGGACGGCGGCGCTACCTGGCAGCGTGTGCTCTTTGTGGACGAGAATACCGGCTGCTCCGGGCTGAACTTCGACCCCCAGAATCCGCGCACCCTATTTGCAGGCATGTGGCAGGTGGTGATGCAGCCCTGGGGCTTCTTTAGTGGTGGGCCGGGCAGCGGAGTCTATGTCTCCCACGACGGTGGCGCAACCTGGAAGCATCTGGTAGGCCACGGCCTTCCCCACTCGCCCCTGGGCAAGATCGATGTTGTGGTTGCGCCGACGGATCAGAACCGGGTTTACGCTCTCATCGAAACGCGCGACCAGGGCTCGCTTTGGCGGTCGGACGACGGCGGCGACCAATGGAAGGCCGTCTCCTGGGATCGCACGCTGATCGAACGCGGAGGGTACTATGGCACGCTGGCTGTCTCGCCCACGGATGAGAACAAGATCTTTGTGGCCAACAGCACCTTCATGGTCTCCCTGGATGGTGGGTATACCTTCCAGGCGACGGACTGGGGTGGCGACAATCACGACATCTGGTGGGATCCGAAGAATCCCAAGCACTTCGCCATCACCTTCGATGAGGGCATCGACATCACCACTAGCGCCGGGAGCGGCTTCCAGTACGTGACGCTGCCGGTCGGCCAGATGTATCACGTAGCTGTGGACGACCAGATTCCCTACGAGATTTACACCAACATGCAGGACGCCACCACCATGCGCTTCCCCAGTCTCCCGCTCAGTGAAGACGATCCCAACGCGGGCTTCAATCGTGGCATGGGCGGCTGCGAGTCCGGCTATGTCATGCCCGACCCTACGGATCCAACCATCGTCTGGGCCAGTTGTTACGGGGACGAGGTCACGCGCTGGGATGCCAAGATCTTCGAGGCCCGGTCCGTGGGCCCATGGTTCCATACAATGGATGCAGCGCCCAATCAGATTAAGTACCGCTGCCACTGGACTCCCCCGCTGGCCATCGATCCTTTTGATCACAACACCGTCTATTACGGCTGCCAGGCTGTCTTCAAAACTATCAATGGAGGGCAGAGCTGGACGCTGATGGGGCCCGACCTGTCCACGCGCGATCCATCCAAACTGCTCTCCTCGGGTGGTTTGATCGGGGATAATCTGGGCCAGTTTTACGATGAGGTGGTCTACGCGCTGGCTCCTTCCAGCGTGCAGAGGGGGCTGCTTTGGGCTGGCACGAATGATGGCAAGGTCTGGTACACGCCGGATGGCGGAGGGCACTGGAACGACGTGACCGCCAATATTCCAGCACTACCCTCCGAGAGTGTCGTCAGCAGTATCCAGCCCTCGTTCTTCGATGCAGGCACAGCGTATGTCTCCATCGATCGTCATCTGCTCGACGATAGCGACCCTTACATCTACAAGACAACCGACTTTGGCAAGACCTGGACCAGGATCTCCAACAGTCTGCCCCGAAGCTCACTCTCCTACGTTCTGGACATCGCAGAGGATCCCAACTGCAAGGGCCTGCTCTTCGCCGGGGAGGGTAACGCGCTGTACTACTCGCTCAACGACGGCCAAAGCTGGACCCAATTCAACAAGGGCCTGCCGCCTTCGCCGGTGACCTGGAGCGTGGTGCAGAGACGGTTCCACGACCTGGTGGTCTCGACGTATGGCCGGGGCATATACATTCTGGACGACATCTCGCCGCTGGAGCAGATGGCGCACGAGGCCAAAACGCCCGAAGCCGGCAAAGGGACTCGTTTCTTCACTCCCCGTCCCACTTACCGGCTCCTGCACGGCGCGAATGTATTTTTCGACTATTCGCTGCGCGCTGCGCCCACCAAGCCGGTGAAGCTGGAGATCTTTGATGCTAAAGGAGGCCTGGTCCGCTCGATCACCACAACGGGCCATGCCGGCCTGAATCGCATTGCTTGGAACATGCACTACGACAAGCCGCGCCAGGTTTTGCTGCGCACGCTTCCTCCGGAGAATCCGCACATCTTTTACACTGGCAGATTTTATGACAAGGCAGATCGTCCGGTGACCCACTGGGGCATGTACGATATGCCTTCACCCATGGCCGCGCCGGGGAACTATACGGCCAAGCTGACCGCGGAAGGAGAGACCGACTCCCGGCCGGTGGTGATTCTGGCAGATCCCAAGAGTCCCGGATCGCCGCAGCAGATCCAGGCTTCGGTCAAGCTGCAACTGCAAATTGGCTCGGAGATCGACAAGGTCTCCGCCATGGTGAATCACATCGAATGGATGCGCCAGCAGCTTGCGGTGGTTGAGGGCATGCTGCGCGAGCAGAAGAGTGAAGCTGCGCTGGCAAAGGCGGCGCAGGTCGCAGACGAGCAGATGCAAGATGTGGAGTATGAGCTGCTCTCCAAGTCGCTGGCCGCCGGCGATGACAAGTCATTTCTCTCGGCCTGGAAGATTTACTACAATCTGGTCTGGCTGGAAGCCCAAGTGGGTTCCGGGGCCGGCGATGTGGCGGGAGGAACCGACTACGCTCCCACGGATACGGAGTACTCGCTGTTCAAGTTGATTGAGCAGAAGCTGGCCAAAGCCGAAGAGGACTACCACCGGCTGATGAGCCAACAGCTTCCGGCGTTCAATCGAGTTCTGCTGGCGCACAACATCACGCCCATCAGCGATGCCGGCAGCCCGCATCCTTAGACGGCGAGCCTTGCTCAAAGTTTCTTGAGATGTCTCTCTCGCTTCAAACAATTCGGCACGCCAGGGCCTGCCCCGCTTGCGCCGGAGAGAGTGTTGCCTGCGCAGGATGGTGGCTCTGCGGCAGGGGTCGATTTCCTGAGCATAGCGGAGCATCCTGAGCATAGCGGAGCATCCTGGGCATAGCGGAGCAAGCTGGGCATAGCGGAGCAAAGGAGTGTTAGAATACGAGAGATCGTCGAATCCGACCTGGTGTCCTTGCCTGTTCCGCTTCATCGCTAAACTTGCAAATCGTCCCACCCGAGAGTTCAGCGATACATTGATTCAGAAGGAAGCAAAGATATGGAACAGGGAACCGTGAAGTGGTTTAACGACGCAAAGGGCTTTGGATTTCTCAGCAGGCCGAATGGCGAGGATGTCTTCGTACATTTCTCCGCAATTCAGAGCAACGGCTTTCGGTCATTGCAGGAGGGTCAGGCCGTCCAGTTCAACGTGGTCAAAGGACCCAAAGGCTGGCAGGCAGAGAACGTTCAACCTCTCTAAGCAGAGATGAAGACAAAAGCGGGAAGAACGAACGTTCTTCCCGCTTTTGTCTTGGGGCAAGGTCTCTCATTGCTTCTTCAGGGCCGCGGGTATCTCGGAACGGGTGGGTCTCGGATTCTTCATTTTGGTAGACGCCGATGGATGCGTCGGTTCTCGAGAGAGTCTACTCGGAAGCCTTCAAGGCATCCCGAGTGGTGACTCCATCCACCATGCGCAGAATGCCGCGGGGATTCTCATCGCGAAGCTCCTCGGGCAAGGACGCCTGGGGGAATCCCTGGTAGCACACCGGACGTGCAAAGCGCAAGATCGCCCGCGTGCCTACGGAGGTAAACCGGCTGTCTGAGGAGGCCGGATAGGGCCCTCCATGCACCATCGCATCACAGACCTCCACGCCGGTGGGGTAGCCGTTGAAGAGCACTCGCCCGGCCTTGCGCTCCAATACGGCGATCAGGTCCGAAGATGCGGCCAGATCCTCTTCCGTGCCGAGAAGGGTTGCGGTCAGGTGGCCGTCCAGGCTCTCAGCCGCGCGCAGCATGGCTTCACGGCTGTTGCAGCGGATGAGCAGCGTTGCAGGTCCAAAGACCTCCTCGCCCAGGTCCGGTTGTTGCAGGAAGTT